>CAYSKU010000061.1:0-12296 GCA_964431775.1 uncultured Ruminococcus sp.
GCCGACGAGGCCTGTCGCCTCAGGCGCCCCTGCACCCCTACGATTGTCGTGGGATGTCGTAAAGCCTAAGCTGAAAGTGTGCCGATGACCGCCTGTCGCCTCAGGCGACCGACCTTTTTCCATTGACTTGTGGGGAAAAATCGTGTATAATAATCCTGTAACATTCCACAGTTATCCATCGTAATGTAAAGGCGGAGGCTATGACCTACCCATCACGTAGACCGACTAAGACGGATATGCTCCTTATCTTTATCCTGCTCGCGCTTGCCGTACTCTCGACCTGCCTGCTGTTCGAAAAACGTCCTGCACAAAGCTCTGCCTGCGCGACCTGCACCGTCACGTGCGACGGCGTCGCAACGACCTATCCGCTCTCGCTCGGTCGGGACGTGCGCCACACCGTTACCGTGCATTCGCAGGGCTATACCCTGCTTCTTACGTTCGAGAACGACTCAGTCCGTGTCTCCTCCTCCGATTGCCCAGACGGCGTGTGCGTTGACAGCGGCAGTGTCTCGCACTGCGGTCAGACCATCGTCTGTGTCCCCGCACGAGTTACGATAACTGTAGACCAAATTGCGGACGAAACGAACGCTTCCGCCGAGGCGGTGCTCGATGTCGTAGCCGGAGGTGCGCCGTGAAGCCAGACCTCTCCTTTGATAAGCGTACCGCAAGACTTGCGGAGAACGCGGCGTTCCTCGCCCTCGCTCTTGCTCTCTCGTTCGTTGAGTCGCTCCTGCCCCACGCATTACTTCCGCTCCCCGGCTTCAAGCCCGGGCTTGCCAATATCGCGGTCGTTGCCACCTTCTTTCGGCACGAGCGGACTATTGACGCTGTTTCCGTCTCACTCTGCCGTAGCATCATCACCTTTTTTCTGTTCGGCAACGTCTCCGCACTCCTCTTCAGCCTGCTCGGCGGTGCTATGACCATCGTCATGCTCACCCTCGTTCGCGCCGCCGGACGTCTTTGCGGATACGTCAGCTTCATCGGCGTGTCCGTCCTCTGCGCGACCGCACATAACATGGGTCAGCTCCTCGCGGCACTCCTCATCGTCGGAGAAGCCGCAGTGGCGTACTTGCCCTCACTGCTCCTTGCCTCCGCACTCTACGGCGCAGTGAACGGCTTTATCTTGAATCTTATACCGGAGTCCGTCATAAAGCACAAATGAAACCTAAGCTGTCGATACTTTTTACCGCGCTTTTTACACTTTTTGTCCTCCTTTGCTCCTGCACGGCTCAGAGACAGACCGAGGGGGAATACTACGACGACGTGTTCTTCGCGATGGACACCTATGTGACCGTCCGTCTCGCTCGTGTGGGACAGACGGAGGAGTCCCTTTCGGCGGTGCGTGACGAATGCGAACGAATAGTCACGGAGCTTGAAGAGACCCTCACCTCACATTCGCCGGACGGTGAGGTGTACGCACTGAACGAGAGCGTCGCGGAGACCTGTACGGTCTCGCCGACCCTTGCCGCCGTTCTGTCTGAGGCTGTAGAGCTGTCGGAGCTTACCGACGGCGCGTTCGACTTCACGCTCGGTCGGCTGACCGAGCTTTGGAACGTCACGGGCGGCGGACCCGTTCCGTCCGTGCGTGACATAGAGGAGGCACTGTCGCACGTCGGCTGTGAGAGCGTGACGGTGACGGTCGTGTCGGGAGAGGACGGAGGTACGGTATCGCGGAGCGACACGGACGTTAGCATAGACCTCGGAGGTGTCGGAAAGGGCGCGGCGGCTGATGCACTGATAGAGTATCTCTCCGAAACGGACGTTTCGCACGGTCTCGTCTCGGTCGGAGGTACTATCGGCGTCTTCGGCGAAAAGCCGAACGGTGAGCCGTACCTTATCGGGATACGCTCCCCCGAGGATGCCGGTGAGGTCATCGGCTACCTTAGGGTCTATGACGGCTTCGTTTCGGTATCGGGAGATTACGAGCGATATTTCGAGGAGGAGGGGGTCAGATACCACCACATCCTCGACCGTGCGACAGGTCGTCCGGCTGACAGCGGACTTTGCGAAACGGCGGTCTACGCCGAGCGCGGAGCTGTAGCCGATGCGCTCTCGACCGCGCTGTTCGTCATGGGACGTGACCGTTCGCTCGAGCTGTACGAGAGAGGCGACATAGCCTTTGAGGCGGTGCTCGTCTCGACAGACGGAGCTGTCACGGCAACGGACGGAGCGGAGCTTGAGCCACTCGAATGAATAAAAATACATACAGATCAGAGGAATAAAGAAAGTCATATGCCGTCAAACTATATTGGAGCAAACATCACAGACCCGACCACGGCTGCGGAGCTGACGGTAGCCGAGAAGGTCGCCGCGTACCACAGGGAGCGCGGCAGTGAGCCGAGGTACTACATCCAGACCTTCGGCTGTCAGCAGAACGAAGCGGACAGTGAACGCCTTGCCGGACTTTGCGAGTGCATGGGCTACGTGCGGACGTATTCTCCCGAGGAAGCAAGGCTGATACTCGTGAACACGTGCGCGATACGTGAGCACGCCGAAAAAAAGGCGTTATCGATCATCGGGCAGTACAAGCACCTGAAGGATGCGGACCCCGAGCTCGTGATCGGTGTCGGCGGCTGTATGGTGACACAGGAGGCACGTGCGACAAAGCTAAAGCTGAGCTATCCCTATGTCTCGTTCACGTTCGACACGGGAGCGTTGCACATGGTACCGTCACTCGTGTACGGTGCGCTGACCGGCGGCGGAAGACGCTTCGTGTTAAGTGACGAATGGAGGATCACGGAGGGACTGCCGATCTCACGTGAGTCGAAGCACATGGCGTGGCTTTCGATAATGTACGGCTGCAACAACTTCTGCTCGTACTGCATAGTGCCGTATGTGCGCGGCAGGGAGCGGAGCCGCAGAGCAGAGGACATAATCGAGGAGGCACGCGGACTTATCGCGGACGGAGCGCGTGACATAACGCTACTCGGTCAGAACGTGAACTCGTATGCCGGCGGAGACGGCTGTGATATAGCGGAGCTTCTTCACCGTATAGCCGCGCTGGACGGTGACTTCCGCCTACGCTTTATGACGAGCCATCCGAAGGATGCGTCGGAGCGGCTGATCGAGGCTATGGCAACGGAAGAAAAGGTAGTAAAGCACTTTCATCTTCCGGTGCAGTCGGGGTCGGACAGGATACTTCACGAGATGAACCGAAGGTACACGTCTGAGGCGTATCTCGAAACTCTCGGAAAGCTACGTGCGGCGATACCGGACGTATCGATAACGTCCGACATCATAGTCGGCTTCCCGGGTGAGACGGACGAGGACTTCGAGGACACACTTCGTATGCTCGAGGCGGCGCGGTACGACATGATATTCTCGTTCATCTACTCCCCCAGAAACGGCACTCCGGCGGCACGTATGCCGAACGCAGTACCGCACGAGGTCTCGACCGCACGGTTCGAGCGACTTTTGGCGGTGCAGAACCGCATATCGGACGAGCGTAACGCACGTTTCCTTGGTCGCCGACTGCGTGTTCTTGCGGAGGACGTGAGCAAGAACGACCCGAATATGCTGACGGGGCGCGGAGATCCGGTCAGACCCGTGCATTTTTCGGGGGGACGTGACCTCATCGGCTCGTTCGTTGACGTTCGCGTGACGGGCGTCTCGACGTTCTGTCTCGAAGCGGAGCGCGTGACGGAGTAAAGGCAAAACGTATAAAAACGCAAAATTATCTATAGATATACAAAAAATACTTGAAAGGAAGTAAACAAAAAATGGAAGAGATACTCACGACACAGATGAAGGAAGCTATAGCGGCGGTAGGAGAGCTCGTTCGTGCGGATCCGCGTTGTCTTGCGATACGAGAGACGATCGAGGAATACGAGCGTTCGGAGGAGCTGAACGCGCTCATCGCGGAGTACAACGTTCAGCAGAACGCGCTTGCGGATGCGTTCGGCAAGGACGGCGAGGTAGACGAGTCGGTACGCACGGCGGTACAGGGACGTATAGACGCGCTGTACGAGAGCATAACGACCCATCCGGTATACGTTGCCTATCTTGAGGCGAAGCGTGAGTTCGACCGTCTGACGACCGAGATATACGCCGAGCTGCAATACGCAGTGACCGGCCAGAGACCCTGCTCTCACGACTGCTCCTCCTGCGGCGGCAGCTGCTCTCACTCTCACTAACGCGGTCGGCTGAGCCGACAGGCATGAATCGGGTCGGCTGAGCCGACAGGCATAAATCGGCGTTCGTGAAGTTTGGGATGGAAGACATCCCACGACAATATCATTAGTGCAGACTTGTCTGCACAAATAATATCGTTGTGGGTCATCTTTCGATCTCAACTGAAAAAACGCCGATGACTGCCTGCGGTCTCACGCCGCCGGTCTGCATAATACAAATTTTTCCCCTATCCAATTATTAAAATGTTAAAATGTTAATATGTCGAGGTATCCGCTATGACTCCGATGATGCAGCAATATTTTGAAATAAAGGACAAATACAGGGACTTTATCCTGTTCTATCGCCTTGGAGACTTTTACGAGATGTTCTTCGAGGATGCACAGCTTGTGTCTGCGGAGCTGGAGCTTACCCTGACCGGACGTGACTGCGGCGAGAACGAACGTGCGCCGATGTGCGGTATACCCTACCATTCGTGCGAGCCGTATATCGGACGGCTTATCGAAAAGGGCTATAAGGTCGCGATATGCGAGCAGGTGGAGGATCCGAAGTCCGCAAAGAACCTCGTTCGGCGTGAGGTCATACGTGTCATAACCCCCGGTACGCTCATCGAGACCGACCTGCTGAACGAAAAGGCGAACAACTACCTTGCGACCCTCTACTTCGACGGTGAGTCGGTCGGACTTTGCTTTGCCGATATCTCGACCGCCTACGTTGCAACGACCGCGATACACGATATTCGCGTACCCGGCGGTGCTTCCGAGGATGCGGTCATAAACGAGCTTGCGACCTATCAGGCTCGTGAGCTTCTCATGAATACCTCCGTCCGTTCGCTCCCGAAGATCGCCGATCACATAAAGAACCGCACGGAGACACTTCTGACCGACGGTGCTTCCGACTTCTTTATCCCCGATGAGTCGGTCGAGAGAGCGGAGACACAGTTTTCCTCCGAGCAGACGGCAGGTCTTCCGCGTGCCGCTCTCATCGCAGTCGGCGCGGCACTGAAATACATATCCGTCACGCAGATGAAGGAGCTTTCGTACCTGAAAAAGCTCTCCTATTACGAGTCCTCACAGTTCCTCGAGATGGACACCTCGACAAGACGAAGTCTCGAGCTCTGCGAGACCATGAATTCGGGTGAGAAAAAGGGCTCTCTCCTGTGGGTACTCGACAAAACGGAGACCTCGATGGGGGCGCGTATGCTACGTCACATGATCGAGCATCCCCTGACGAACGCTTCACAGATATACATGAGACAGCAGGCGGTCGGTGAGCTTTGCGAGAACTTCATGCTCCGCGAGGAGCTGCGCGACCGTCTCTCCTCCGTCCTCGATCTCGAACGGCTCGTCACCAAGGTGACCTACGGTACGGCGGGAGGACGTGACCTCCGCGCCATAGCGCAGACTGCGGCGGTACTGCCCGAGATAAAGTCCATGCTTGCGGACATAAAGAGCGGCGAGCTTGCGGAGATACACCGTACTCTCGACACGCTCGAGGATGTCTGTGCGGCTATAGACGAGGCTGTCGAGGAGAATCCGCCGTTCGTGATACGTGACGGAGGTATCATAAAGGACGGCTACAACGATGAGGTCGATCGTCTCCGCTACATCATGAACAACGGCAAGGAATGGATACATGAGGCGGAGAACGCCGAAAGGGAACGGACAGGTATAAAGGGCTTGAAGATCGGCTATAACCGTGTGTTCGGCTACTATATCGAAGCTCCGCGCTCGGCGGCAGACCAGATACCCGACAACTACGTGCGTAAGCAGACGTTGTCCGACAAGGAACGCTACATCACGGACGAGCTCAAGGATATGGAGGCTACGATCCTCGGCGCGGACGACAAGCTGAAGGCTCTCGAGTACGAGCTGTTCGTTGCGCTCCGCGACTCCATCGGTCTCGAATCACTTCGTATCAGGCAGAGCGCGAACGCGCTTGCCATGCTCGATGTGTTCGTCTCACTTGCGGAATGTGCGTCACAGAACTCCTACGTTTGTCCGATCGTTGACGGAAGCACGGTCATAGACATAAAGAACGGACGGCATCCGGTGGTCGAGCGGTTCGTGCAGGACTCGTACTTCGTTCCGAACGATGTGTACCTTGACACGAGTGACAATTGTCTGATGCTGATAACCGGACCGAACATGGCAGGAAAATCGACGTATATGCGGCAGACCGCTCTTATCGTGCTTATGGCACAGCTCGGCTCGTTCGTTCCGGCGTCGTCCGCGCACATCGGCGTGGTGGACAAGCTGTTCACACGTGTGGGTGCGTCCGATGACTTAGCCTCGGGAACTTCAACGTTCATGCTCGAGATGCGTGAGGTCGCGTACATACTGAACAACGCGACTGCGCGGAGCTTCATCATATACGATGAGATCGGGCGCGGAACATCCACCTACGACGGCATGAGCATAGCACGTGCGGTCGCGGAATACACGGTCGGCAGACGTATCGGCGCGAAGACCATGTTTGCGACACACTATCACGAGCTGACCTCACTTGAGAACGAGCTTCACGGGGTCGTGAACTACAACATAGCGGCAAAAAAGCGCGGCGAGGACATAACGTTCCTTCGAAAGATAGTGAAGGGACCGACAGACGACAGCTACGGAATAGAGGTGGCACGTCTTGCCGGAGTTCCCGGTGAAGTGACGCGCCGTGCGAAGGAGATACTTCGTTCACTCGAGGGAGGGGACGAAAAAAAGCCGTCACGCAGGTCGAAAAGGGAGGTCGAGGCGGCAGAGCCTGTCAGCATGACCTTTACGGATGTTGCGGTCGATGAGGTCAAGGAGAAGCTAAAGGCGATCGATATAAACACCCTGACCCCGATCGAGGCTCTGAACCTCATCTACGAATGGAAAAAGCTACTATAGGCGGCTCAGGCGACCTATACCAAAAAGGCTCCCTCCGGGAGGGAGCTGTCGGCTCTGCCGACCGAAGGAGAATGCGTTACAATTAAGCTTAATGTCACGCACTCTTCTTACAATAATACAGATCTGTATCAATAATATTGTCGTGGGATACCGTGTAACCTCGGCTGAAAGTATGCCGATGACCGCCTGTCGGCTCAGGCGACGGAAGGGAGGGCTTTTTGAGCCTGTGGGTAAGATAAATATTCTCGGCTTTGATGTAGCCAATATGATCGCGGCGGGAGAGGTCGTTGACAGACCCTCCTCCGTCGTCAAGGAGCTTCTCGAAAACGCACTCGATGCCGGAAGCTCCGCCGTCACCGTTGAGATACAGCGTGGCGGCGTCACCTTTATACGTGTCGCGGATAACGGCTGCGGTATGGATACGGAGGATCTTCCGACCGCGCTCCTGCGCCACGCAACGAGCAAGATACGTACCGCCGACGACCTTAACGATATATCGACTCTCGGCTTTCGCGGAGAGGCACTGGCGGCTATAGCCTCCGTTTCGAAGCTCCGTATATTCTCGAAGCCGCATGACGAGCCGTTCGGCGCGCTCCTCGAGGCTGACGGAGGTGAGATCGTCTCACTTACGGAGACCGGCTGTGCGGACGGAACGACCGTCATAGTCGAGGAGCTGTTCTATAACGTTCCGGCAAGACGAAAATTTCTGAAAAAGGACTCAACGGAGGCGATAGCGGTCGGCGCGGTCGTTGAAAAGATCGCACTGTCACGCCCCGACGTCTCCGTAAAATATATCTGTGACGGCGAGATAAGATTCATGACAGCCGGAAACGGTGAGCTGTCGGAGACGGTCTGGGCTCTCTTCGGTAAGGAGACCGCCAAACGCCTTCTCAGAGTTGACCGCGAGGAGAACGATATACATATCACCGGCTACGTTTCCGAGCCCGATATGGTTCGTGCCAACCGAAATATGCAGAACTTCTTCATAAACGGTCGGTACGTCAAAAGTAAGACCGCCTCCGCGGCTCTCGAACAGGCGTATACGTCAAAGATACCCTCGGATCGCTTTCCGCTGTGCGTGCTGAATATCGGCTTGAACCCTGCGGCAGTTGACGTGAACGTCCATCCGGCAAAGCTCGAGGTGAAGTTTGCAAACGAAAAGCTGATCTTCGATGCCGTGTATTACGCGGTGCTGACCGCACTCGACTCCGCCGTAAAGCGTCCGGAGCTACAGCTCGGTCGTACCCTCGGCGGCACGGCTTCGCCCACGACCGCGACCGTGTCCGCACCTGCCGCACGACTTCGACAGGCTGTGACCCCGAAGGTCGGCGGTGTGACGGCGGGAGAGCTGAAAAACGCCTTTCTGCCCCTTGACAAACGTCAGCCCTCCGTCAGCTCACGTCAGCTCGGTATGTCCGAGCCGCAGGGAACGACACACACGTCACAGGAGCGACCCGTGCGTCCGAAAACGGAAGAGCGGCCGAGGATGCCCGACGGAAGTGACGTATCCTACCTCGATATGCTAAAGCTCCACCATGCCGCGATAGAAAAGACCAATGATGCACTTGCGACCGAAGCGGCGGCAGAAGCCGCTCAACCTGCGGTGGAGTGCGTTCAACCGGCGGTAGGATCTCCTCAACCGGAGGTTGAGACCGTTCGACCGGAGGCAGAGTGCGCGCCCGAGGTGTCCGACGACCTCGGCGAGATACCCGACTACATCATCCTCGGCGAAGCGTACAACTGCTACATCATCGTACAGCTTGCGGATCGTCTGCTGATGATCGACAAGCACGCGGCACACGAGCGGATATTGTTCGATGAGCTTTGCAGACGTATGAGACGGAGAGAGGTGAACGGTCAGCTGCTGCTCACGCCCTACGAGCTTACCGTTTCGAACGCGGAGGCTGATGCACTTGACGAATACGGAGAGAAGATACAGGGTATCGGCTTTGCGTACTCGGTAAAGGAGCAGAGCGCGGCTTCGAAAAGGGTCGCGATCACGCAGATACCGTCCGAGCTGTCACGTGAGGAGGCAGAGCTGTTCTTTACGACCTTGATAGCACGTCTGTCCGACGTCACGGCAAGCGTTGAGTCGGCATCTGCGGAATTTTTCGAGTCACGTCTGTGGCAGGCCTCCTGCAAGGCGGCGATGAAGGGCGGACGTATATACGATATCGCGCATCTGAAGTGGATATGCGACAGGCTTCTCGTGAAGCCGAACGGTACAGGCTCGGTGATACGTACCTGTCCGCACGGTCGTCCGGTAGCCTTTGAGATAAAGAGAGCCTCCATCGAACGCCAGTTCGAGCGGACGTAATATCGACAATAATCTATCTATCATACTTAGGAGAAAAAGATCATGTTCATTCTGATCAAGACCGATGAGCAGAGCAACGCAAGACGCGGACGTCTCGTCACACCGCACGGTGAGATCGAAACGCCCGTGTTCATGAACGTTGCGACCTGTGCGGCAATAAAGGGCGGACTTTCTGCCTTTGACCTCGAGGAGCTGAACTGTCAGGTCATGCTCTCGAACACCTATCACCTCCACCTCCGTCCGGGCGACACGCTCGTGCGAGGTCAGGGAGGACTTCATAAATTCACAGGCTGGAAGAAGCCTATCCTCACCGACAGCGGCGGCTTCCAGGTCTTCTCCCTTGCCGGACTTCGCCGTATCAAGGAGGAGGGGGTCTACTTCGCCTCCCACATAGACGGTAAGCGGATATTCATGGGTCCCGAGGAGAGTATGCGTATACAGTCGAACCTCGGCTCGACCATCGCTATGGCGTTCGATGAGTGTATAGAGAATCCTGCCGAATATAACTACGTCCGTAATTCCTGCGACCGTACCACGAGATGGCTCAGACGTTGTAAGGAGGAGCTGTACCGTCTCTCACAGTTAGAGGATACCGTAAACCCGGGGCAGCTCCTGTTCGGCATCAACCAGGGAAGCACCTACGCAGACCTTCGTGTACGTCACATGGAGCAGATACGTGAGCTCGACCTCCCGGGCTATGCGATCGGCGGTCTTGCGGTCGGCGAGGAGACGGAGGAGATGTACCGCATAATCGAGGCGGTCGAGCCTGCCATGCCGAAGGACAAGCCGCGCTACCTCATGGGAGTCGGAACGCCCGTCAACATAGTTGAGGGAGTGCATCGCGGAGTTGACTTCTTCGACTGTGTAATGCCCTCACGAAACGCACGTCACGGAAACCTGTTCACGTGGAACGGAAAGATGAACCTGCTGAACGAAAAGTACCGTGAGGACTCACGTCCGATAGACGAGAACTGCGGCTGTCCCGCCTGCCGTAACCATTCGAGAGCGTACATCAGACACCTTATCAAGGCAAAGGAGGCACTCGGAATGCGCCTTGCCGTACAGCATAATCTCTATTTCTACAACGACCTTATGAAGAAGATACGTGAAGCACTTGACGGAGACTATTACGAGAGCTTCTATCAGAAGTACCGTATCGTCCTCGGAGAGCGCAACCCCGACTGATCGGCGGAGGCTCTGCTATGAAGACAGTACGTAGGCTCATCGGCTTTCTGCCGCTCGTTTTCTGGCTGTTCATGCTTTACCTCGGTGGGATCTCAACTCTCGAGAACGCCGCGGATTGGAGCATCACTGCCGTTCCGAAAACGCTCTGGATATGGGCTTCTCTTTCTCTGTCGAGCGGAATAATGCTCTGCTTCGAGAGCTTGACGGTGTGCGGACTCGTGCTTGGTGCGATACCGAGCGTATATCTGCTGCTCGGTGTTATCGGAAGTCGAAATATCGCGGTGATCTGTATTCCGGCACTTATGGTGATATTTTACGCAGTATACGCACTGCTGTGCTACCTTGCCGGAGCTCGGTGGAAGCTATGATATACGTTTCTAACGAAGGACTTTCTGCCGCATATTCTCTTGCGGTGGAGGAATATCTGCTTACTAACGTGACGGAGGGGTCGCTCCTCATGCTGTGGAGGAGCGAGCCTACCGTTGTTGTCGGAAAGTTTCAGAATGCGTTCGCGGAGGTCGGCGTGCTTGAACTCGAGCGGCGCGGCATCGCGCTCGTTCGGCGAAACAGCGGCGGCGGCACGGTGTACCATGACGAGGGAAACTTGAACTTTACGTTCATCGACGACCGTGGCGAGGAGTCGCCGGAATACGAGCGGTTCTTGACACCGGTCGTTCGTGCGCTTCGCGGACTCGGCATACCGGCGGAGCTTGGTGAAGCGTTCGACATAACGGTCGGCGGTAAAAAGGTGAGCGGAAACGCAGAGTCTGTGGTGCGCGGACGTATCATGCACCACGGTACGCTGCTGTTCGACACGGAGCTTGACGTATTGGAGTCGGTGACGGGACACGCGAGGGAGTCGGTGAGGACGAAGGCGATAGCGAGCCGACCGTCGTCGGTCTGCAACCTGCGTTCGCACCTGCGGCGCGACATGGACATAGCGGTGTTCACGGAATACATGAGGTCGGCGTTATGTGGAACGTCATCTGTAGAGGAATATAGCTTTACGGAGGACGAGCGGCGCGAGATAGGACGTTTGTATGAGGAGAAGTATACGTCATGGGAATGGAGCTTCGGACGTTCGCCGAGGTTCACGAGGGAGTGTGTCGCGGCTGACGGCACACGCTTTACGATAGACGTTCGAGAGGGCATTATCGTGTCGGTCGAGGGAGAGGAAGGACTATGCCGCGCTCTCGTTGGGCATCGTATGTCCTCACGCGACCTTTCTCCCCATATCCCCGAAGGGATAATTGAAGCGATGCTTGGTTAGGGCGTGTTTGAAAAAAGTCAATATGCACAGATAGCGGAGCTTTTTGCGCTATACTTCAGAATTTTCCCTTGAAATACGTGCGTATTCCTGCGGAAAAATTCTTCGTCTATCACAAAGCTCTCTCGCTCCTGTACATATCTCCTTCTTTTTCAAACAGCACCTATGGCGTTCGTGCGGTTTAGAGCGCAAGATATCACACGAGGGTGGGGTCTGTGCAGGATCGTCTGCCTGCTGACGGCTCGTTTTGCCGTATTCGTTCGGTATCGGCTTCACGTGAGTGAGCCTCCCTCCGAGAGGGAGGGGGACCGCGTAAGCGGTGGAAGGAGAACGCGGTCGCCTGAGGCGACAGGCAGTCATCGGCGTTATTTCAGTCAGAATTGGAAGACGACCCACGACAATATTATTGGTTCAGATCTATTGTAATGAGTTCTCCTTCAGTCGCTGCGCGACAGCTCCCTCCCGGAGGGAGCCTTCTTCACGTGTAGCCGGATAATGAAGAAATATCACAAAATTTTAT
>CAYSKU010000062.1:0-12276 GCA_964431775.1 uncultured Ruminococcus sp.
AGATCGTTACGTCAACGGACAGATCTGCACCAATGATATTGTCGTGGGATATCGTTAAGTTTCGACTTCACTAACGCCGATGACCGCCTGTCGGCTCAGCCGACCCGATGCTGATACGGCTTTCGGGAGGAGGATGGAGATCAGCGTGCCGGAGTCGGTCTCGCGCCGCGTGCAATCTACCGGTATACCGCTTTTCTTGATTATGTCTACCGCATGATCTATAGAGTTGTAGAATAACCGCAGATCCTTGAGTATCAGCTTCCGCCGCTGCTCACTCTTCGGCGGCTTGCTTTGCAGCTCCGCCGCACGTGTCTCCGCACAGAGCAGCGACTCAACATATTCCTCCGCCGCCGCTACGTTCATTCCGCGCTCCGCAAATATCTCGATCACTCGCATACGCTCCCCCTCCTCCGTCAGTCGCAGGAGGGCGCGTGCGTGCCGCTCCGTCAGTCCGTGACGTAGGATCGCTTCACGCTCTTCTTTTGAAAAACGTAGCAGACGGAGCTTGTTCGCTATGTACGACTGGCTCACCGCCAATCGCCGCGCACATTGCTCCTGTGTCATCCCCGACAGACCGATCAGAGACCCGATCGCGGTCGCCTCCTCGAATATGCTGAGATCCTCTCGGTGCAGGTTCTCGATTATCGCAATGACCGCCGCGTCTACCTCGCTCGCCTCTATCGCTACGCACGGGACACTGTCAAGTCCGGCAAGCTCGGCGGCACGAAGCCGTCTCTCCCCCGCTACAAGATGGAAGACAGGCACGTCACTCGCCGGTATGTGGTCGCGCCGAACGAGGAGCGGCTCGAGTATGCCGTGCTCACGTATGCTCTCCGCAAGCGCACGCAGACCCTCATCGTACACGACCTGACGTATACGTCCGTCCGGAACGATTATGTCCTGCACGTCTACCTCACGTATCACCTTTGTTATCTCCCGAAGCTTTCCCCAAAACATTCTCTTTCTACCTCCTGTGTGTTTGGTTTTCTGTGGTAATTATAGCACTTCGGTGGAAATAAAGCTGTCTCAATATGGGTGTGCTTTTTTCGGGGGAGATGGTGGAAAATAAAAAACTCACGGTCGGTCGGAGGGTATGCCGTGAGTTTTCGGAATCGCCGTCGGGAAATGCAGGTACTGCTCAACCGAGGGGATGTTTCGTTATCTCCGCGTATCTGCGGGGGAATGCTTCGGGTGTATCGGATATTTTGCGGTAGAATATCACACAGCGAACGTCACCGCCGGGCAGCTCGTAGTCGAGCTTCCCCTCACTTTTCAGACCGAGGGGCGCGGCGGCGGCATCTCCGGAGGGAAGCTCCTCGTCCGCGTGGGAGCGGAGCGCGGCAAAAACGCCGTCCCTTTTGAGGAGCGGAGCGCAAAGCTCGAGAAGCACCGGCAGTGAGGCGACCGCACGTGCCGTCACGAGGTCGAACGAGGCGCGGTACGTCGGTGTGTCATCGACACCGTTGACGTTTTTCGCGCTTTTTGCGTTCTTCGCGTTGTTCTTCGTCCCCCTCCCCTTCGTGCCGCCTGCGGACTTTTTCTGTGACGGTGCGGCAAGCTCCTCCGCACGACCTGCGACAGCGGAGACGTTTGAAAGACCCACATACGCGGCGGCGTTTTGAATATGGGAAATTTTTTTGGTGGTGGAGTCGATACCGGTGAGGTGAGTATCGGGGGAGATCGTGGCAAGAGCGGCAGCCATAGGCAGAAGCGGAAAGCCGCCTCCCGTGCCGACATCGGCGATGCTACTGCGGAGACCGATGTTATCGTTGATCAGGGAAAGGGGGATAAGGGAGTCGATGAGGTGCTTGCGGATGATCTCGGCAGGCTCGGTTATGGAGGTGAGGTTAAATTTAGCGGCATCATCGATGAGGTTATCGGTGATGAGGTAGAGACGTCGGAGGATGTCGGGATCTTCGGTCAGCGTGTCGTGGAGCGTACCGAAGTCAACGGCGAAGTCGGTGAGCTCGGCGTACATGGCGGCGAAGTCTTCATAAACAAGGTCGGACATATTGGGGTGTATTCCTTTCGGGGGATATTGTGTGTCGCCTGAGGCGACAGGCGGTCATCGGCGCACTTTCAGCTTAGATCGGAAGCGATCCCACGACAATGTTATTTGGTGCAGGTCGGCTGAGCCGACAGGCATAGTCGGCGTTAGTGAAGTCGTGATCGTGCGATATCCCACGATGGTGGAATTTGTGCAGACTTGTCTGTTGACGGCTCGTTTTGTGCAGACCGCACGGTGTCGGCTGAAATTTTGTCCTGTGCAGACCGCTTGTTATTTTATCATCGTGGGATGTCTTCACTATCCAACTGAAATAACACCGATGTCTGTGCGCCGCCCCGCGTAGGGGCATTAATTGAAGGAAACGCTTGCGTTTCCAACATATTTATTACGAGCGGTCTGCACAAGACATAAAGTCTATCGACAACAAGCGGTCTGCACAAGACATAAAGTCAGCAGACAAATTTGCACCAATTATATTGTCGTGGGAGCTCTTTCAGTTTCGACTGAACTAACGCCGATGACTGCACCAATAATATTGTCGTGGGATATCTTTCAGTCTCGACTGAACTAACGCCGATGACTGCTCGGCGGCTCAGCCGCCCCGATGACTGCTCGGCGACTGCGCCGCCTCCCAGAAGAGCTCGAAGTAGAGGTCTTTGGGGACGTCGGGAGAGGAGCTCGGGTCGGGGGAATCAACGATCTGCGGCGTGAGTGCAAGCTCCGTCAGAAATTGCCCGAGCGTGCTTGCGGAGTCCGGCTTCGCTATTGCACCGATGCAGTCACGCATGGATCGACGACGAACGTCGGATGTCAGGAACTGGTAGATGCATTCGTCTATCGGACAGGTCTTGGAGGTCGCAAGCGCACAGCCGTTGTTCAGCAGGAACTCCGCGTTGCGCTCCTCCTGACCGGGTATCGGGTTCGCGATTATCATGGGAAGATGCTTCGACAGAGCTTCGCTCGTTGTGAGACCGCCGGGCTTGGTCACGATGCAGTCGGCGGCATCCATCATCTGCGGTATCGTCTTGACAAAGCCCGTCACGAGCATACGGTGACGTGACGTTTCGGCGATCGTGTCTATCTCAGCCTTCATTTCGCTGTTGTTTCCGCACACTACGATGAGCTGGAAGTCACGCTCCGTCTCGAGGGCGTCTATGCGGCGAACGTTCTCCGCCATGTTGCCGTAGCCCATCGAGCCGCCCATGACGAGGAACGTCATGCAGTCCTCGTCGAGACCGAGCGAACGGCGCGCCTCCTCCTTCGGCACGGTGTCGCGGAAGCGCGGATCTATCGGAATACCGAACGGCAGTATCTGCTCGTCACGGAAGCCCTTGCGCCTTGCCTGCGGCAGGAGAAGACGGTCGGGAACGACAACGTAGTCGTTGGAGGTGCAGTCCTCCCAGTAGGGATGGAACGTGAAGTCCGTGAGGATACCGACTGTGCGGTTGTCGATCATGTGCTTATCCTTCATGATATCGAGCATGATACCGGCGAAGGGGTGAGTGAAGACTATCGCATCGTAGGGTTCGGCGCGGATGAAGTCGGACAGCTCGTCGGAGGCGGCACGCTTGATGAGGTTCGAGGGCGCGAACTCACGTTCGTTCTGGTGACGCTTCTCGGCGAGTCTGTAGCCGAGACGGTAGGCGTACTTCGCCTTCTCGGTGACGAGTAGGTATCCGTCGGCGATGAATTTTGCGAATTCGGGGGCAATATAGTCGAAGGTGTCAAGGACGGTGCATTCCGCGCCGCGTCCCTCGAGCTCCGAGCGGATCGCTCGTGCGGTCGAGTTATGACCCTCTCCGGCAGTAACAGACAATACAAGAAAATTCATATTATAGTATATCCTCCCTCTGTCGGCTGAGGCAGCCTGAGGCTGCGCGCATAATCGGCGTTCGTGCAGTTTTAGTCGGAAGATATCCCACGAGGGTGGAGCTTGTGTAGGATCGGTCTGCACAAATGATATTGTCGTGGAAACTCTTTCAGTCTCGACTGAACTAACGCCGATGACCGCTCGGCGGCTTAGCCGCCTTGGTGATGCCGAAGCCGATCTTGCCGAGCTTGCGACCAAGCTCGAAGTATTCGCCGTGGGCAAAGGCACACAGATGAGCGCGGTCGAGACACAGATGTCCGCTCTTGTCGAGGAGCGAAGCGTCAACGGTGACCTGCACAACGTCCGCAAGAAACATATCGTGCGAGCCCTGCGGAAGTATGTCGGTCACGCGGCACTCGAGAGCGAGCGGAGACTGCTCGAGGGTCGGACAGCCGACGACACTCGACTTCGCCAGAGTGAGTCCGGTCTTTGCAAATTTATCGACACAGCGACCCGTGACCGTGCCGACATAGTCGCAGGTACGCGCAAGACTTGACGGCGTCAGGTTTATCACGAATTCGCGGCTGTCGCGTATCATTTGGTACGAATGCCTCGTCGGGCGTATCGAGACGTAGACGCGAGGCGGATGGGTCGAGATTATGCCGCACCATGCGGCGGTGAATACGTTGGCGTGTCCGTCATGCTCACACGTTACCATTACGGCAGGGAGCGGAGCAAGAAGCGTTGAGCCTTTCCATGAGATCCTTGACATAAGTGATCAGTATTGATAGTGTTTTTGTTGGTGGTTGGCGGTTGAAATTTTGTCCTGTGCAGGTGGTCATCGGGTCGGCTGAGGCAGCCTGAGGCTGCGCGCATAATCGGCGTTCGTGCAGTTTTAGTCGGAAGATATCCCACGAGGGTGGAGCTTGTGTAGGATCGGTCTGCACCAATGATATTGTCGTGGGATATCTTTCAGTCTCGGCTTCACTAACGCCGATGCCCGTATGCGGTCTCAGACCGCCGGCTCAGCAGACCAATTTTGCACAAATGATATTGTCGTGGGATATAGTGCAATTTCGACTTCACGAACGCCGATGACCGTATGCGGTCTCAGACCGCCGGCTCAGCCGCCAAATTTGCACAAATAATATTGTCGTGGGATGTCTTTCAGTTTCGGCTTCACAAACGCCGATTCATGCCTGTCGCCTCAGGCGACCGGCTCAGTTGACGTAGACGTCGAAGTCGGTGAGGATCATGACTTGAGTGAGGTCGGAGAGATCGACGGCACAGCGAACGGTCACATCGGGCGTGCGTGAGTATTCGTTTATACCGACCTCCTCAACATAGCCGATCACTAAGCCTCGCGGATATACACTTCCGAAGCCTGTCGAAAGCACGCGATCCCCTACCCGAACGTCTGCGTCCGCAGGAAGATACGACAGCTTGCAGCAGCCCTCCGACGACAGCTCGAATTCACCCTCGCATATTCCGGCGTCCTCCGTCCGCTCGATGTACGCACCGACAGACGACTGCGCCTCCGTTACCGTCGTGACCTTCGACCAGTTGTAGCCAAGCTCCGTTATTCGCCCGACTATCCCCTCCGACGTCACTACGGGCATATTCAGCGTTACCCCCGCACCCGTGCCGACGTCTATCGTCAGTACTCGTGAGTAGTTTCCGCTCTCACGCCCCGTCACGGAAGCCGACAGCAGCTTGAAGTCCGTGTGCTGGGTCTTCATCTCGAGAAAGCTGCTCATCCATGCACTTCGCTCCTCAAGCTCAGCCGCATCGTAGTTCTGCTTCTCAAGCTCCGCTATGCGCTCACGCAGAGCGTTGTTCTCCTCGACCAGCTCATCGAATTTGTAAAAATATGCAGTAAAGCCGTCAACTGCCTCCGTGGCGTAGTTGAACAGCTTCTGCATCGGTGTCAGTATGACACATACCGCGTCACGGAACACGAACGTCAGCCCCATCGAATAAAATATGCTCGGAACTATCGTCAGGAGCAGCGCAAGCACCGTCATGATATAGAAAAATCTGTTCTTGAAAAAACGTTTCATAGCCGTTGTAGCCCTACCGCGTTCGGTAGGTGACGTAGCCTCCGGTATCGCCGTTCGTCTCGATAATGCGCCCGATACCGACCGCTACACAGTCTATCGGGTTCTTCGCGATCACGGTGCGTATCCCCGTCACCCGGGAGATCAGCAGATCGAGTCCGGCAAGGAGCGCACCGCCACCGGAGAGCATTATGCCTGTGTCGTATATGTCGGACGCAAGCTCCGGAGGGGTACTCTCGAGCGCGTTTCGTATGCTCTCGACTATGTGCGATACGTCATCCTGCATCGCCTCGCGTATCTCCGCGGACGTTATGGTGACTATCGCCGGAAGTCCGTTCAGCAGATTCCGTCCGCGTATCTCCATAGATCCACGGTCGGTCGCAGGATGCACGCTCCCTATCCGCTTCTTCAGCTGCTCGGCGGTCGTTTCGCCGATCAGAATGTTGTATTTCCGCTTTATGTACGCCGTTATCGCATCGTCCAGCTCGTCTCCGCCTATGCGGAGAGAGTTCGGCTGTACTATGCCGCCGAGCGACATTATCGCGACCTCCGTCGTTCCTCCTCCGATATCGACGATCATCGAGCCGCACGCATCGTCTACGCGGAGTCCGCTCCCTATCGCGGCGGCGATCGGCTCCTCAACGAGCGCGACCGACTGCGCCCCTGCCTCGAGCGTTACGTCCTCAACGGCTCGCTTCTCGACCTCCGTCACGCCGTAGGGTATGCAGATCACTACCTTCGGACGGCTGAGGAGTGAGTTCCCCGACACCTTCTTGAAATAGTGTCGGAGCATGGAGGCGGTCACGTCAAATTCGGCTATCACGCCGTTCTTCAGCGGGCGCATCGCCACTATAGAGCCGGGGGTCTTGCCGAGCATGAGCTTCGCTTCGCTCCCGACCGCGACTACGCGGCGATTCTTTGCCTCAACTGCTACTACCGACGGCTCACGCAGAACGATACCGCGTCCCTTGACGTATACGAGCGTGTTTGCCGTGCCAAGGTCTATGCCGATACTTTTCATATTATTGTTATTCTCCGATATATTTTGTTATATTTTCAGTATATTTCGATATATTCTGTTGTTTTCGTATTTATGTGGTATACGCGGAGACCTTTTAAGGAAAGGTCTCCGCGTACCCCTCCCAAACCCTTTTGGTCAGATACATCTTCAACGTTTGGGTGCAGACCCGACGAGACAGGCTATAGGATATCCAAAGCATCAGCCGACCGGAGGAGGTCTCCGTAGCCGGTGCAGTCGTTTAAGGTCACTGCTTCGCGCCCGCAAGTCTTGCAAGCTCCGTGAAGACGTGACAGACGGGGAGACCGACGACGTTATAGTAGTCGCCGACTATGCCGCGGACGAAGACACACGCTCCGTCCTGTATACCGTAAGCCCCTGCCTTGTCGAGGGGGCGGAATTCGCGGATGTACGTGTCGATCTCGTCCTGCGAGAGCTCGCGGAAGGAGACCGCCGTGACCTCGGCAAAGCGTGAGGTCTGTCCGGTCACGGTATCGTACATGACGACACCTGTAATGACTCGGTGAGTAGTGCCGGAGAGGGAGCGGAGCATACGTGAGGCCTCCGCTTCATCCTTTGGCTTACCGAAGATACCCTCGTTTTCCGAATAGACGACGGTATCGGCGGCGATGACTATAGCGCGGTCACGCTCTGCGACCTTGCAGGAGGGATCGCGAAGTGCGTCACGCACGGCGTGACATTTAAGCTCGGCTGTGGATATGGCGAAGTCCTCGGGATGTCCCTTTTTGTAGGTGACACTTCCCTCGTTCGCGCCGGAGACGAAGACCGTATGGGGGATACCTGCGAGGTCGAGCAGCTCGTGACGTCTCGGTGACTGCGAGGCGAGGATGACGGGTCTTATATCAAACAAAGTATAGCTCCTTAAAGATGCGATATTTCGATGGTCGGGTGAACTGTGGGGTACACGCTCATTTTTCGGAGAAGAGTCTGCCGAGGATGAGCGCGAGGATGACGCATATCACGGTAGAGACGGTGATATGAAAGGAGATACCGAGGGTAAGGGTAACGGCGTTGAGGTCGAGGATGACGGGGGACTTTGTACCGAAGCTCAGGGCGTAGGAGAGCCATGAGAGGTAGGGAACGCCTGCGGTGATATCGGCGAGCATAGAGCCGACGACGATACCGACGATAACCATAAAGAAATTGAGCCAAAAGGATCTTGACATTATAACACCTTCTCTCATACGCCGAGGGTCGCCTGAGGCGACAGGCATGAATCGGGTCGCCTGAGGCGACGGGCGGTCATCGGCGTTAGTGCAGTTTGGGATGGAAGATATCACACGACAATATTATTTGTGCAAAGTCGCCTGAGGCGACGGGCGGTCATCGGGCAGCCTGAGGCTGCGCGCATAATCGGCGTTAGTGCAGTTTGGGATGGAAGTGATCACACGACAATATTATTTGTGCAAATTTATTCTCCTTCCACCGCTTGCGCGGTCCCCCTCCCTCCCGGAGGGAGGCTCATTCACGTGAAGCCGTACCGTACAGATACGACAGACCAAGCCGTCAGCAGACAGATCTGCACCAATAACATTGTCGTGGGATATCTTTCGACCACAACTGAAAGTACGCCGATGACTGCCTGTCGGCTCAGCCGACTCCTGTGCTGCCGAAGCCGCCGATGCCACGGTCGGTCTCGTCAAGGTCGGCGACAGGCTCGAATGCGGCATGAAGTATCGGAGTGAATACCATCTGCGCGATGCGATCGCCGGAATTTATTGTGTACGGTACGTCGGAATGGTTGCGGAGCGCAACGAATATCTCGCCCCGATAGTCGGAGTCGATCACACCGACCCCGTTCGGAAGCGCGATGCCGTGCTTTGCGGCAAGTCCGCTCCTTGCGTATATGAGCGCGACGACAGGCTGTGTCGCCGTGTCCGGTGCCATCGCTATCCCCGTCGGTACAAGGGCAGTCTCACCCGACCCGAGGGTCAGCGGCTCGTCCATACAGGCACACAGGTCACACGCGGCTGAACCGCTCGTCTGGTATTTCGGTATCTGCGCGTCTTCACGCAGACGCTTTAGTAAAACAGAGATCATCATAGTAGTTAGAATTTTGTGAAATATATTGTCGGGAGACAAATTTGCACATATGATATTGTCGTGGGTCATAGTGCAGTTTGGGCTTCACGACCGCCGATAACTGCACATATGATATTGTCGTGGGTCATAGTGCAGTTTGGGCTGAACTAACGCCGATAACTGCACATATGATATTGTCGTGGGTTATCTTCAAGTCATAGCTTCACAACCGCCGATAACCGCCTGTCGGCTCAGCCGACCGCCGATAACCGCCGCTCGGCTCAGCCGAGAGGGCTTCGGGGGGACTTTCGAGGGTGAACATATAGTGAAGCAGGGGGATGCCGCGCAGTGCCTCCGGCCGATTTGCCATCCATGTCGGAACGGTGTTGTATACTACGTTCACACAGTCGTAGCCGGAGTACCCGAGCACCGGAAATTCCGCACCGCGCCTGTCGCGCAGTACTCCGCGACAGACCGCACCGTTCGTTCCGACCGCACCGTCTGCGACCTTCCCTTTGCAGTCCGTTCCGACCGCACGTCCTCCGGCTCTGCCGAGCGGACAGCGACCGTCACATATCACGCACCGCGCAAGTGTCATCACCGGAAGTCGTCCGTATACTATCGCACCGCCGTACAGCTCACTGTACGCTCCCTGCGGCAGCTCCGGCGAGAGGTATATCCGCTCTGCACCGAGACGTGCGTATTCCGCTCGTGCCGCGCTGTTCGTTATGTTCGCTCGAAACGATACATCTGCGGTCAGCTCGTGCCGCCTCGTCAGTCCTATCTGACCGAGCGTGTGACACAGCACACGCCGACAGCCGCACTCACGTACCCTTTCGAGAAGTGTGTCTGTCACCTCGTCACTCGGCGTGAATACCGGAAGCACTGCCGCGTATTCGGCGGTATCGCCGACCTTTTCGGCTATACTCCGCGCCTCCGCGTAGGAGTGCGCCGGAACGTATATCGTGTCAAATTGCTCCGTAAATTCGGACAGCCTGCCCTCGTCACGCAGTCCGCGAAGGAGCGATACGTCCGCAAGCTCCGCAGTTCTCTCCGCACGAACGTGCGCTTCACGTCCGCTGACGGTCGGGGGTCTGTAGCCGCGGACGGTCACGCCCTTCCCCTCTGTTGTACGCTCCGCCTTCGCTCTCGTTTTCGCCTCGAGCGTTTCCGTGAGAGACGAGAGGGCGCGGCGTCGAAGGTCGTTCAGCGCGGATATCGGATACCACAGACCCTCCTCGAGGGTGAAGTCTATGTCCTCCTCGGAGAGGACGTAGCCGGTGCCGCCGAGCTTAGTCAGGCTTCGTGCCGCAGACGCACACGTGAGCGGCGCACCTGTCGCTTCCTCGGGAGCAGCACCGTAGACCGTGACCGAGGTCTCCGCTCTGCCACGAAGTGAGAGGGTGAGGCTCGAGCTCTCACCGTGAGTCAGTCGGAATACGGCAGAGAGCGCAGTCGCACTTTTTGCCGCATGGGTACGCACACGCTCGTCAAGGGCGCGGCGTATCTCCGCGTTGGTGGCAGAGGTCGAGCCGGAACGGTCGGACGAGTCCGCGTCACCGGAGATGCGGATACTCGACATCTTCGAATAATGCCCCGTAAAGTAGCCGTCCGTGAAGCCGCGTGAGAACAGGGCGGCAAGCTCTGCGACCTCGTCACGTGTGGCGGCTCTGCGCTCGTCAAGGAGACGGCGGTATATGCGAGTCGTGCCGTAGACGTAGGCGGGAGCCTTTAGCCGACCCTCGAGCTTGAGTGAGCGAACGCCGGAGTCGATGACCTCGGGGATATGTCCGGCGAGGCACATATCGGCGAGGGAGAGGACGTCCGTGTTCGGTCTCGTTCCCTTTTTGGGGCTTTTTTGAGTAACGCCGTCGCACCTTTTTGAGGTGAACGGCAGACGGCAGGGCTGGGCGCATTCGCCTCGGTTTCCGCTCCTGCCGCCGAGCATCGCGCTCATCAGGCACTGACCGGAGCATGAAACGCAGTGTGCGCCGTGGATGAACATCTCGATCTCGATGGGAGAGGCGGCGCAGAGGGCGCGTATCTCGTCACGCGACAGCTCACGCGGAATTACGAGGCGCGAGAAGCCGAGCCGTTGAAGCATGAGACAGTCGGAGAGTGAGGAGAGTGAGGTCTGCGTGCTTGCGTGGAGGGCGACCTGCGGAAAGCGTTCGTGCAGCTCTGCGGCGATACCGAGGTCGGCAACGATGAGTGCATCGGGGGCGGTATCGTCATTATTAAGGAGTACGTCCGCGAAGCGGAGGACGGAGTCGAGCTCACGGTCGCGGACACGGGTATTCACCGTGATGTGTGCCGCCGCGCCGACGCTGTGGCAGAGACGTATCGCCTCGGACAGCTCGTCGTCACCGAAGTTCTTGGCGCGCATACGGTTCGAGAAGGAGGTCCCTCCGAAGTAGACGGCATCCGCGCCTGCCGCGAGGGCGGCACGAAGGCTGTCGGGAGAGCCGGCAGGAGACAGAAGCTCGGGTAGTGGGACGTTGACGTTGACGTTCGGTCGGGAGGTATTCATCTTACCGATCTGCCGCCGCTCACTCGTTGGAGCTGTTGCCGCGCAGGAGGGATTCGATATACTTTATCTTTTCCTCACGCGAGGTATCGTCGCTATGTCCCTCGGACTGCTTGCTCTCGAGGTATTTTTCGAGGGTACGTATCTTATCCGCACTGCTCGAGCCGTTCTGACCGCCGCAGAGGATATCGCTGATCCGTTTCATATCGCTTGCCACGTCATCGGAGGTCGAGGTGTCCTCATCGGAGTCGGCATCGTTCTGCTCTGCGAGTCGGGCGTTTGCGGCATCAAGCTCGGCGCGGAGACGCTGTATGTTCGTCTCGTAGGTCGAGAGCTGGCATTCGTAGGCGCGGAGCTTCTTTTCAGCCTTGATCTTATCGCTGAGGTAATCGAGGGAGCAGAGTATGCAGGCATCGAGGGTAGAGACGAAGCGGTTGTTCTGAGTCATTTCGGAGATACGTTTATTTAGGATAGAGGCGATATTCTCAACGAAGGAGGGGTCTTCGTTGCTCACGATGGTGAGCGGTATATTCGCGATCTCTATAGAATATTTCTTTTTATTTTCCATTATTTGACCTTACCTGACTGATACACGAAAGTTTATATTTGGGTAAAAATGGCACGTCGTCGGCAAGAGCCGATGAACCGTATATATTATAAGCTATTTTGAGATATACTTAAAGAGGAAAATGTGAATTTCGCCGACGATGTGTCCGTTCACAAAAAATTTACAAGTCGGCTGAGCCGACAGGCATATTCGGCGTTCGTGAAGCTTGGGTTGGAAGATATCACCCGACAATATCATTGGTGCAG
>CAYSKU010000063.1:0-12260 GCA_964431775.1 uncultured Ruminococcus sp.
CGAGGATCATCGCCCCCTGTATAACTGGGTCATCGAGCATTGCAGTGTACCGTCAACACCTCGTCAGATCGAGTTCTCACGTCTTAACATCACGAACACCGTTCTTTCGAAGAGATATCTGCGTTACCTTGTTGAGAACGGTATTGTTGACGGCTGGGACGACCCGAGAATGCCGACCCTTTGCGGACTTCGTCGCCGCGGCTATACCGCCGAGTCCATCCTCGACTTTATCGGCAGGATAGGTGTCTCAAAGGCTACAAGTATGGTCGATATCGGACTTCTCGAGCATTGTGTGCGTGAGGAGCTGAACCTTAAGGCACAACGCCGTATCGCGGTCTTAAAGCCCATCAAGCTGATCATCGATAATTATCCCGAGGATAAGACCGAATATTTCGATATTCCTAATAATCCGAACGATGAGAACGCCGGGAAGCGCGCAGTACCGTTCACACGTGAGATATATATCGATGCGGATGATTTTGCTGAGGTACCGCCGCCGAAGTTCTTCCGTCTTAAGCCGAACGGTGAGGTCCGACTTATGGGGGCGTATATCATAAAGTGCGGCGAGATCGTACATGACGAAGACGGAAACGTTACCGAGATACACTGTACGGCTGACCTCGAAACGGGTATCGGTACTCCGACAGACCGCAAGATCAAGGGAACTATACATTGGCTGTCCGCAAAGTATGCTAAGGATACGACCGTGATACTTTACGATCGTCTCTTCACGGAAGAGAACATGAACGCACTTCCGGAGGGGAAGACCTATATCGATTATCTCAACCCCGGATCTGCCGTGAAGCTCGAGAACGTCAAGGTCGAACCTTCGCTGGCTGAGGCAAAGCAGGGAGACAAATTCCAGTTCGTTCGTATCGGTTACTTTGCAAAGGACTCGAAGAACGAAAACACCTTCAACCGTGTCGTATCTCTGAAGGGAAGCTATAAGCCCGAGTAAGCCTTATATAATAACAATACCTGATATATTCTGAAGAAGGAAACAAAAATGGACTACAAAATCGGAACAAAATGCGTACAGAGCGGTTATACCCCGAAGAACGGTGAACCGAGGATACTGCCTATCTACCAGAGTACTACCTTTAAGTATGAAAATGCGGAACAGATGGGACGTCTTTTTGACCTTGAGGAGGACGGGTATTTCTACACTCGTCTTGCAAACCCCACGAACGATGCGGTAGCTAAAAAGATTGCGGAGCTTGAGGGTGGCATTTCGGCTATACTCACCTACTCCGGTCAGGCGGCATCCTTCTATTCCATGTTCAATATCGCAGGTGCCGGAGACCATATCATCTCCTCTGCGGCGATATACGGCGGTACGTTCAACCTTCTTGACGTCACCATGCGAAAGCTCGGTATCGATGTTACCTTTATCTCTCCCGATTCCTCGGCAGAGGAGGTGATCGCCGCCGCAAGACCGAATACGAAGTGCGTGTTCGCGGAGACCCTTTCGAATCCGTCTCTTACCGTGCTGGATATCGAGACCTTTGCAAATGCCGCACATACTATCGGTGTTCCGCTGATAGTTGACAATACCTTCCCGACACCTATCAATTGCAGACCGTTCGAATTCGGCGCGGATATCGTAACGCATTCCACAACAAAGTATATGGACGGTCACGCTACGAGCGTTGGTGGTGTTATCGTTGACAGCGGTAATTTTGACTGGACTGCTCACGCGGATAAATACCCGGGTCTCTGCACTCCCGATGGATCGTATCACGGTATCACCTATACAGAACGTTTCGGTAAAGCCGCATATATTACTAAGGCTACCGCACAGCTCATGCGTGACCTCGGCTCTATCCCCTCGGCGTTCAATTCGTTCCTGCTCGAGCTTGGACTTGAGACTCTCGAGCTTCGTGTTCGCCGCCATTGCGAGAACGCCCAGAAGGTCGCAGAATACCTTGAAGCGCATCCGAAGATCACATGGGTAAACTATCCCGGACTCAAGTCGAACGTCTACTACGAACGTGCAAAAAAGTATTTCCCGAACGGTTCGAGCGGAGTAGTGTCCTTTGGTGTTGCAGGAGGCAGAGATGCGGCTGTCAAGTTCATGAACGGTCTCAAGCTTGCGGCTATTGTTACTCACGTTGCGGATGCAAGAACGTGCGTTCTTCATCCTGCTTCGACTACACATCGTCAGCTTACCGATGAGCAGCTTAAAGCCTGTGGCGTAGATCCCGAACTCGTCCGTTTTTCTGTCGGTATCGAGGATGTGGATGATATCATCGCAGACCTCGAGCAGGCTCTTGCACAGCTCTAAAGAGTATTTGTTACTGTGTCCCATTCTGTTTGAAGTCTCTTTGAACAGAATGGGGTACAGGTCTACATATTGCGTGCCTGCTCCGGACTTTTTTGCTTGAAAGTTCTTTGAAGCCTGTAGTTGATATTTTCGAAAAAAATATCGAAAAAACTTTTAAAAAGATATTGACAAACGAAGTCATTTGTGATATAATAATACTCGTCAAGGACACAGGGGTATAGCTCAGTTGGTAGAGCAGTGGTCTCCAAAACCACGTGTCCTGAGTTCGAGTCTTAGTGCCCCTGTTAGAAAAACCGAAAGCGTCCGCTTTCGGTTTTTGTTTTGCTCAAGCAACGTCTGCTTCTCTTGATTCGTTGACTTTCGCAAAAGGATGTGCTATAATGAGCGAAAGACTTGAGTGTTAAAGTTTTAGAAGATCGGAGCAGGGTGGAGCATGGAGATCAACGTTTTCAGCAAAAACAGTACATACCAAAAATTCGAGGTGCTGAAAAGCAACCGCAATAAACGCTATAGATACAATGAATTTTTGGTCGAGGGTGTACGTAGCTTAAATGAAGCGGTAAAGAACGATTGGAGGATAAGAGCGTTTTTGTACGTCAAGGATCCACTGTCGGACTGGGCGCGGAACATGATAGCTACTGTTTCAACGGAACAGAACTATTGCCTGACCTCGGAATTGATGCGCGAATTGAGTGGAAAGACCGACTCGTCCGAATTAATGGCTGTGATCGAAATGCGTGAGGATCGCCTCGACAGTGTTCCGTTATCGAAGGTACCGTTCATCGTGCTGTTTGACAGACCGTCAAATAAAGGAAATCTGGGTACTATGATACGTTCTTGTGATGCAGTTGGAGCCGATATGCTCATACTTACAGGTCATGCCGTCGATCTTTATGACCCCGACGTAGTCGTGTCCGCTATGGGTTCGTTCTTTAATCTGCCTGTGGTAAGAATAGCCGATAATACAGAGCTGTTTGACTACATAGAGGAGCTGAGAAAGAGCTATCCCACACTAAAGGTCATAGGTACGACCGCACATAAGGAAAGTCCGATATATAACGAGGATCTGACACAGCCTGTGGTGCTTATGATGGGCAACGAAACGATGGGAATGAATAAAATGTTCAAGGAATACTGCGATAAGCTATGTACCATTCCGATGGATGAGGACTCATATGCCTCCTCCTTTAACGTCAGCTGTGCCGCCTCGATACTTATGTACGAGGTCGTCAGACAACGTCTACAAGCTCAACTCGGTCGCTCGTAGACCGAAACAATAAAAGCAGGAGACTACTCGATAAACGGGTAGTCTCCTGCTTTTTTCATATTTGACTTTAACACAGCGAATCCATTATTGCACAGACCTTATCCTCCGGCAGCGCGTGGACGGAGAGCAGGGGCTTCGGTTCTGCTTCAGAGCCGCAAAGTCGCCTCTCATACCATACGATACCGAGCCATTCACCGTTCTTGTAGCCGCATTTTTCAAATTCGGATATAAGCTCGAAGCCCATTGCAGTGTGCAGAGCCTCACTGCTGTCGTTAGGACGTGTGATCTTAGCATATATGATGTGGATGTTTTGCAGCTTCGACAGCTCGATCAACCGCCGATACAGCATTTTTCCTATACCTTGACCGCAGAAGTCACGTGCGATGTAGATCGAAGCTTCAACGTCCCATTGATACGCGATGCGCTCAAAGGCACGATGAGAATAAGCGTATCCGATGATCTGTCCGTCATATAATGCAACTATGTACGGATAAAAGCTGATGATATCACGCATACGTTTTCTGAATTCCTCGAGAGAAGGAATAACGTATTCAAACGTTATCGAGGTATCTATATAATGAGCGTATACTGCAAGGATGCTGTCAACGTCATCCTCCGTTGCAAAACGAAATACTACCTTATCGATATCCATAGAGTACCTCTCAAAGCATAACAGCCGATTCGGAATATTCCTTATAACGAGCTGATATCTCGTCAGCCGTCATCTCGCTGCGTCTGAACATGATACGGTATCTGTACGTGACACTTTCTCCGGCAGGTATGGTATATCCGCCCTTGAAGTAAAGATTGTTTGCCGCAAAAAGACCGTAGCCGCGAATGTGCCATGCAGTCGGGTAACGTTCGTTCGAGGGATGGTCGAATACCGTCACACCCATCTCACCGATATTATCGAGCTTGCCGTGATAATCGCACCAGTCAGCCTCCTTGCCCCAGCATTCACTTTCGCCGACACCGCCCAATGCGTTGCACAGTACTCCGCTTCCGGTATCTGCACGAAGACCGTCGCACAGACGGATACCGAGCGGTCCTGCCTCCTTTGTTGAGCCGAAGACGACCTCACCGTGATCTGCGGTAAAGGTAATGCTTACGTCAAGGAAACGACAGACTTCACTTTGAGCGTACACCGTGTAACGAGTATCCTCTGTCATAAGTGGATGTCCGTCATGGTCTGTCCAAAGATTTTTTGCCGTAAATGCCGCATAAGCCGACGTGGATACGGTATCGTATATCTCTTCGTTTTTGACGTGACCGCACGTGTCCTTGGGTTCGTTCCAACAATCGACACCGTTTACGTCACCTATCGCGATGATCAGGGAACGCTGGTGCGGATGCTCACTGTGCATACGTTCACAACGTGTAAAGGAATTCCCGTGGTCGTCTGTTATAGGACCGAGATGCGGCTTCGGGAATTCAGAGCCGTATGCGTATGTCGCGAAGCAGTGATCTCCGGACATAAGCGATACCGTGCAGTCCTCTGCGTGAACATCTGCGCTGCATCCCACATAAGCATCTGTACCGAGACTTAATTCAAGCTCCTCATCCTTGTCTGCCGAAAGTACAGCTATTATGCCGCCTTTGACCGGAGATGCGGGAAAGACCTTTCCGTTTGCCGATACCGACGTTATATCGGAAATAGCATCGGAAAGCTCCAGAAAAACAGGCTCCTCACGCAGTTTGCGTGAAGCCTTGTAGGTCAATGTTGTTTTCATGTCTTTTTCCTACCTGTCATTGAAAGATATCGAGCAGATATCGGTGAGCTGAAACGATATCTGCGGCAAAGTCGGAAAATCCGCATTCCACAGAAACTCCTCCCGAGTATCCGGAGCGTATGAGCTCTTTTGCAAAATTACGATTGTAGGATAGGTCCGCACTGTCGGACGCACCCGGTCTTGAACGCTTCGGAGCCTCCGCTATGTGACAATGACGAAGAAGCTCTGTGTATTCGCCGACACACGAGACGTTCGTTCCTTCCTCCGCCATGTGGAACGAGTCATACAGCAGCTTTACGCCCGCGTGATCGAGCCTTCGAACATATTCTCCGGCTTCGGGTACTGTCACAAAGATGTTGGTCTCTGCCTTTCTGAGAGGCTCTATGACCACCGTGACACCGCGCTGCTCTGCCTCCGTCCCGATCTCCGTTATGAACCGAGTCAGGCGTTTCATCCCCTCCTCGTAGCTGTAGGAATCGGTACGTATCGTTCTTGCCGCACCGCTGCCGAAGACCGCATACTTCGCTCCGAGCTGCTTCATGATATCGAAAAGTCTTGAAGCATATGACACGTACGTCTGTAAGTCTCCCGTGGGGTCTGCGAGACGAAAATCTCCCGGGAACAGACTGTTTACGGCGTGTATCTTTAGCGATGACTTTTCGTTTTCCGAAAAAAGCCTTTCACGCTGAGGATCGTCAAGACTCATCAGCATACCGCCGCCGCACTCCGTAAAGTCAAAGCCGGCTCTAAGTACCGCACGGCACTTTTCACATATCTGAATATCGGGAGAATCGGGTATCTCCGCAACTCCCTCCGGCATAAACGAACCGCCCGGGATAGCACATCCAAATTTGATCATATTGTTTCCTCCATAGTATAGCTTGACGGATGATACGATCACATTCTTTTCAGGGCTTGTTTGAAAAAAGGAAAATGATGCAGTTTATCTGCCGTATAGCACAAAAAGATCCGCTATCTGTGCATATTGATTTTTTTCAAGCAAGACCTATATGAACTGACGCTCCACTCCGATAGCCTTGAGAAATTCACGTGCAATTATGAGACTTCCTATATTTCCCGGGTGAACACGATCCCATGAAATGTAGGAGGAATGACGATAAACGAGATAATCGTCAAACGGCTGCTGCATATTTATGTAATGACAGTTGTACTTTTTTGCCACGTCCTCGCATATCTTGATGTATTCGTCCACCCTCTGACGCATTCTGTCCTCACGCTGAGACTCCATAAAGAACGGAGACATGAGGATAACACCCTTTACAACGGGCAGGGTGCGTTCCATCATCTCGCAGAGGTTTGCGCGATATTCGTCGGGATAAACGTGGATCGGAGTGATCCCGGGAGAGTCGAACTGACGCCATACATCGTTTACGCCGATCATAACGCTGACCCAGTCGGGCTTTAGGTTCATGACATCGTTCTGCCATCTTGCCTTAAGCTCACGACTCGTATCTCCGCTGTTGCCGGTATTCGAAATGAATATCCTGCGTTCGGGATAAAGTACGTTGAGAAGATTTTCTATCTGTCTGACATATCCTGTGCCGACACCGGCATGAAGTCCTTCACCGATCGGTCTTGCACGTCCCGCATCAGTTACGGAATCTCCTGTGAACACAATTCTGTCGCCGTCACCTATGAGCATAATGTCCTCCGTGTTTTATAACGCTCTGTCGGAGCGTTAAATTTCATCTATTTTATTATACCATATCCTGTGAAGAATACAAGTCCATTCTCAAAAAAATAAATGTTGAATTTTTAAAAATTGGCAAAAAAGACCTTAGTTCTTAAAATAAAAAATCAAAATTTTATTAATACCGGTCATTATGCACATTTACACCCCATAAAAAAGCATATAACGCTATATAATATGTGTTATTGCATAAATATTGTGCTTTTTGTTCATATTTCGATATTTCGAGAAAAACGGAAATATGGCATTATATATCGTGTTTTAAGCATTTTTGAAAAAAATTTTTTGACAAAAATTGCATTTTTGCGCGAATTGGCGTGTGCTTTTGCACGAAATCGGATTCGCAATTGCAGTATATTACCATAAAATATATTAAATTACTGCAAACGAGTCAAAAACTTAATATTCGCGTTATAAGATGTGGTATCATTAAGGTAGCACACACCCAATACACCAAAATCTTATACATTAAGGAGTTTTCTTATGAAAAACACAGTATTCGGCAACGGTCTCGGAAGGATCGTTGCGACCGAGGAGCGCACCATGTCCGATGTACACGTTACTTACACCCTGTACAGCTCCGAATTTCAGATCGATGAAAGACACATCTATTCCGTAGAGCTGACGACCACCTCCACCGACGGTACCGACACCGTAGCCGCGTGCGACATCAGCAGAGACCACGATAACGCAATGAAACTGTTCATGCTTCTCGTAAATGAGGTCGTTACCTCATGTACTCTGCGCGATGTGCTGGAGGATATCCTGTAACTGACTATACTCTGTAGCAGGTAAGCCAAAATAAAGCCGATGATCTGACAGTGTCCGTGAATTTTTTCCAAAAACCACTGTACAAATCATCGGCTTTATGTTATATTATAATATAAAAGTGAATACAGACATTTCTTGAAGCCAGGCTTGACTTCAAGGCTTTAATATAGAAAGGGATCATTACAATGAGCTATCTTATAGGTATCGATATAGGAACCTCGGGAACCAAGACCGCGATATATACGGAGGACGGACAACGTGTTGCCTCTCATACGAGCGAATACCCACTGTATCAGCCGCAGAACGGTTGGGCAGAGCAGGAGCCGCAGGACTGGTGGAACGCTGTTTTGGATGGTCTTCGTGCGGTCATGGCAGACTCGGGAATAGCTCCCGATGATATCGGCGGTATCGGCTTATCGGGGCAGATGCACGGTCTGGTAATGCTTGACGAAAGCGGAGCGGTGCTTCGTAAGAGCATAATATGGTGCGACCAGAGAACGGCAGACGAATGTACGGAGATCGAAGCACTGGTCGGCGGCAGGAAACGTCTCATCGAGATCACGGCAAATCCTGCACTTACCGGCTTTACTGCCTCAAAAATATTGTGGGTCAAAAAGCACGAGCCTGAGATATACGAAAAATGCAGACATATCCTTCTGCCGAAGGACTACATACGTTATATGCTGACGGGAGAATTTGCAACAGAGGTCTCCGATGCCTCGGGAATGCAGCTTCTTGACATTCCGAACCGTTGTTGGTCGAGGGAGGTATGCGATGCGCTCGGAGTAGATATGTCGCTCCTTGCAAAAATGTACGAGTCTCCCGAGGTAACGGGCATCGTTCGCAGAGATGTGGCAGATGCTGTAGGCATCGGACATAACGTACCGGTCGTTGGCGGAGCAGGAGATAATGCCGCTGCCGCTGTCGGTACGGGAACTGTCGAAGCAGGCAGAGCGTTCGTTACGATAGGTACGAGTGGGGTCGTGTTCGCACATTCCGATGAAGTCAAGATAGACTCAAAGGGAAGAGTACATACGTTCTGCTGTGCCGTACCCGGACGTTGGCACGTCATGGGAGTTACACAGGCGGCAGGACTCTCACTCAAATGGTTCGTCGAAAATTTCTGCACTCCCGAGATCGAAAGGGCAGAGCAGCTTGGTGTAGACCGATATCGTGTCACGGATGACGAGGCGGCAGACTCCGTCATAGGTGCGAACCGTCTTCTGTATCTGCCGTATCTGATGGGTGAGCGTACTCCGCATCTTTCCTCCGTGTGCCGTGGAACGTTCATGGGGCTTTCGGCAATGCACACAAGACGTGATATGCTTCGCTCAGTCATGGAGGGGATAACCTATTCGCTCGCCGATTGTCTGTCTGTGTTCGATGAGATGAATATCCACCCGACCGTGCTTACGGCGTGCGGCGGTGGAGGAAAGAGTCCGTTTTGGAGACAGATGATGGCAGATGTCTTTGACAGACGTATATGTCTGCCGAACACGAACGAAGGAGCCTCCCTCGGTGCCGCGATACTTGCAGGTGTCGGAAGTGGGGTGTATTCCACAGTACCCGAGGCTTGCGAGGCGGTCATCTCGTATAAATGCCCATCCGAACCGATCGCCGAGAATACCGCACAGTATATGAAGTACTACTCACTGTACGATTCACTTTACGCTTCTCTCAAGGATAGCTTCGAGAGGCTTGCGGCACTGTAAGACATTATAGCTGTTATAGTATGGAACAGAGGAAGACGGTCTATGGAACTATTTAAGCTTGCCCCGACCACAGTGATGCTTCTTGCATTCTTTTTTGCGTCATGTATCTTTGTTTACTGCGACTTTCGAATAAAATGTGTCATTTTGCTTCTTTCCGTACTGCTTTTTATCGTCCTGCGTATCGTCAAAAGATCGACGCCTACCTCGGACATCCTTCGAAAATGTCTGCTGTATGCGCTCTGTGCCGTTGCAGTCGCAGGACTGTATTCAATAGCTGTATTTGACATATATTACAGTCGATTTCCGAGCCTTTCCGGAACGTCGGATACGGTACGTGTACAGATAAAGAGCTGTGATTACAGTCTCTCATATATGGCGCGGTACATTGCTGTCGTCACAGGATCGGAAAATATCCCGAAGAACACGAAGATACTCCTATCAAGTGAACAGGTCGGCTTGGAGGATGGTACCGTACTTGAGGGAAACATAGTATACTCCGCCTTGTCGGAATCCTCCTCGAGCGGCTTTGATGCGGAGAAATACTATCTTCCAAAGCGTATATTTCTGACGGCAGAGGATGAGTCACTTTGTGATGTCGGCATAAACGAGAAGCTTGGGATCCTCGATATGTTCCAGAAGCTCAGTCATAAGCTGACTATTCGCATAGTCGCGAATACAAAGCGCGACCATGGTGGAATGGCGGCGGCTGTTCTGCTCGGTAACAAGGAATATCTTGCCGACAGTACCTCGCGTGATTTCAGAAGACTCGGCATATCCCATCTGCTCGTAGTCAGCGGAACGCACTTTTCGGTCATTCTGGCATTTGCTTCGCGTGCCATGATATATATGAGATTTCGCCGTCGTAAGCGTGCTGTAATAAGCATCGGTCTTATACTTTTCTTTATGGCACTGACAGGCTTTTCCGGCTCTGTACTTCGTGCAGGTATCATGTATCTGATCGCACAGATCGCGATACTTGCGGATAGACGTGTAAATGCTCTGCATTCGCTTGCACTGGCAGGCTCGGTCATAGTTTTGGTAAATCCGTTTGCGGCGGCAGACTGCGGACTTCAATTATCCTTTGTGTCCGCGTATAGCTGTCTGCTCTATAACGCACTGCGCTTTACGTTCTATCGTTGGCGAAAGGCAAAGAGAAAGCTTGCCGGGAAAACACGCAGAATACCCCGAAACGGCGGCGGTATAGGACGCTTCATACGAAGTATAGGTAACGTTATCGGACTTACTGTTGTCGTCAATGTTACGTTACTTCCGCTTATATGGCTGTATTTCGGCGAATTTTCACTTCTGTCTGTTCCGGCGAACATCGTTTTTATCCCGATGGTGACGGTGCTTATGTACCTGACGGGACTTTTCCTCCTGCAATACCCACTTGGTATCTTGACGTATCAGCTCGGAAAGCTCATAGACCTTTACTGTACCGTAATGCTCGGATTTGCGGAAAAAATGGCAGGGCTTGAGAATATCATGGTTCCCGTGAATTATTCATTCTCCGTCTATTTTCTGATACCGCTCACGGTAATGCTGATAATACTTCCGTTCGTTTCCGCGAAGAAGCTGCGTGTGCTTTCTGTTGGAATGCTCTCTGTGCTGGCGGTGTTTTTCATAGCGATAGGAGGCGTACAGACAGCGGATCGCTCGAACGTATACTTTTCGTATGTCACAACGAAATCGAAAAACGACGGTTTCGTTCTAAAATCGAACGGAAAAGCTCTGCTGTGCGACATATCGGACGGTTCATACGGCTATCTGTCTGAGCTGACGAACGAAATGGCTGAGCTCCATTCCTGTGAAGCTGAGACGTTGCTGTTGACACATTATCACAATAAGCATATCTCGTATTTGGAACGTCTCAGCGATCGTGAGATACTGCGTACACTTGTTCTGCCTGCACCTATAGACGAAAAGGAAGACGGTATATATAAGTCTCTACGTAATATCGCAAAGAGCAAGGGTATAGAGGTACTGACGCTTGATATCGGTGAGTGGTACGAATTCGGAAGTGCAAGACTGCTCGTACACGAACGTATGTATATCTCACGCTCGACTCACCCGATAACGGCAGTGTCGGTCGAGGCATACGATAACCTGACGACCGTGTTGTCCTGCTCCTTCAACCAGTCCTACGAGGAGCTGACTGAATACGCGGAGAGGTCAGATCACGTTATCTTCGGGCATCACAGTCCTGTGTACAAAAAAGTCTTTGGCCTGTCGTTTGAAAGCAGACCAAAGACGGTCATCACAAGCAGCTCTGCCTGTGAATATATGACGGAGGAATTCGCCTCCGAACTTGAGAATATGTATACGATCCATGAACCTATAGAATGGTGCATCAAAATAGGCCAAAACGGAAATTGCACCACAGAAGAATGATCGACTGGAATAGGATGAGTATCGGCAAGCCACACATGAACTTTCTGTGAGCTGTCTTATGACGGATGATCAGCATAGTAATGAGCATTGCCGATGCTCCTCCGATGGCGGCGATAAAAAATAACGTGTTCTCGGGTATGCGCCATCCGTGTTCCTGTGCGCGTACCTTGTCAACTATCGTTATTATCGAAGCAGTAATCGACAAAAGCGCGAAGATAACAAGGAGGATACCGACCTTTTGCATTGATGTGTCTGTCATATGTTGAATTCACCTGCACGTGCCTGAGCCATTTTATCACACCGTTCGTTGTAGGGATGTCCTGCATGACCCTTTACCCAAACGAACGTCACCTTGTGAAGCTCGCAGAGCTGTAGCAGCTGTTCCCAAAGGTCG
>CAYSKU010000064.1:0-12116 GCA_964431775.1 uncultured Ruminococcus sp.
GGTCAAGACGACCGCGTTTGCTCCTATCCCGCGCTGACCGCGCTCATCGACAACCGTGACTCCGTTCACACCAACATCGCAGTTCTCGCCGACAAGGAAGAGACCGGCTCCGACGGTGTTTCCGGTATGCAGTGCTGCCTGCTCGTCGATCTTATCTCCGAGCTTGCCGCAAACCTCGGCGGAAACGACAACGTCGTTCGTATGAACTCCAAGTGCCTCTCCGCAGACGTTACCGCCTGCTACGACCCGAACTACGCCGAGGTATTCGAGCGTCGCAACTCCGCTATCCTTCACTGCGGTGTAGGTCTCTCCAAGTACACAGGCTCCGGCGGTAAGGGCGGCACCAACGATACCTCTGCCGAGTATGTCGGCTTCGTTCGCAAGATCTTCGACGAAGCAGGTGTCATCTGGCAGACCGCTGAGCTCGGTAAGGTAGATCAGGGCGGCGGCGGCACTGTCGCAAAGTACATCTCCAATCAGAACATCGACACCGTTGATATCGGTGTTCCGGTACTCTCCATGCACGCTCCCTTTGAGTGCATCTCCAAGTCCGACCTCTACGAGGCTTATCTCGCGTTCTCCGCGTTCTGCAAGTAAGTCGTGAGAGATATGGAGACCCTTTTGGTCGGATATATCTACAAGGTGTAGTACATGATCCGGTCTTGGATCGGTATACCGCAAAATAAAGTAAATGCTGTTGCCGTGCGTCCGGCAGGATCTGCCAAAGGAGCATCGATAGCATTCCGTTTATCAGTCGGATATGACTGGATCGATACTTCCGGTGTGGACTCTCTCCTACCGGAATTATCGTTTTTATGGTGTGATCATTACGATGAACAGCTTTGAAAAAAAACTATATCTTACCGGCATAGTGCCGGTGATAAAGATCTCGGACGAGAGTCGGGCGGTCGCGCTTGCCCACGCTCTGCGTGCCGGCGGACTGGAGGTCGTTGAGGTGACGTTCCGCACCCCTGCGGCGGCTGCCGCCATCTCTGCGATGCGCGAAGCCTGTCCCGATATGCTGATCGGTGCAGGTACTGTACTCACGGATGAGTCACTTCGTCTGGCACACTCCGCAGGAGCGCAGTTCATAGTCTCCCCCGGGCTTGATCCGTCTATAGTCGAGTCCGCGCTCGGTCTCGGTCTTCCGATGCTCCCCGGGTGCATGACCCCGACCGAGCTGTCACGTGCAATGTCTATGGGACTTTCGCTCGTCAAGCTCTTCCCTGCCGAGGTCGCAGGCGGTGTCGGCTTTATCCGTGCCGTAGCCGCACCGTACTCCTCCCTTCGCTTCATGCCGACCGGCGGTATCTCGATGAAGAACGCCGCCGACTATCTGTCACTTTCCTGTGTCCTCTGCTGCGGTGCGAGCTTTATCGCCTCCGACCGTCAGATATCGGAGGGACGCTTTGACGAGATAGAGCAAAACGCTCGTCTTGCGGCAGAGCTGAACGTCAGAGTGCGCGTTTCTGCCGCGAAGGCAGCGGAAACGGAGGGTATATGAAGATAGCTCTCGGTCGCGAACACGTCATAGTTCGCGGCATACGTCCCGAGGAGAAGCTGTGGGGACCGTATCAATTTCCGCTTCCGTTTCGGCTCGAGGATCGAATAGTCGTATGCGTTCATGTGCATGATGACGGTATCGAGCATTGGGGAAAGACGAACAGGTGGTTCGAGTCGGTCGATGAGGGCGTGACGTGGAGGGAGGTCGAGCCGACCGTTGATGCCGAATGCGGACTGAGGCTCCCAAACGGAGACCGCATATACTTCCCGCCCGAAAGTGCCGTCGATCTCTCGGGCTACACCATTCCCGGGCTTACGTATCTGACCCCCGGGTACGACTACACTAAAAAAGCCGACGAGGGTACGCTTCCCATACAGGACGGTCTGTCCTGGTGGGGGCCGACGCTCGTTCGCGGCTACAGGTCGGAGCGACTTCCGCCGAGTCTTGACAAAAAGGAATGGACCGTCAAGCGTATCCCTGCCGGAGAGGTCGAGGCGGTGGTCGAGAAGGCGAAGGTGGACTGGCCGTATCTGACACGTGTAGTTCACACGAACGGCAGTCACCATGCGATGAAGTCCATCTTCCCACGCGGTGTGCCGAAGATAGGTCCGGACGGTGCGATCTGGATAAGCTGCTTCTCGGGTGAGGGACACATCGACCCCGAGACCGGTCTGTACAGTCCGTACTACTCTGCGGAGCTGTTTCGCTCGGACGATAACGGACATTCGTTCAGTCGGCGCGGTCACATGGAATACCGTGCGGACGGAAGACGATATCCCTATGCGAGCGGCGGCTTCTCCGACAGTGACTTTGCGTTCATGGATGACGGCTCTATACTTTGGTTCTTCCGCAGCAACTGGTACATCACGACGGGCTATGAGTGGGCACCGATGTATATGTCGCGCTCGACAGACGGAGGCTTTACGTGGTCGGACCCAGAGGTATTTTCAAGTGTCGGCACTCTTCCGCGTATAGTACGTCTCGAAAACGGCTGTACGCTCATCTGCTACGCACGTCCCGGGATATTCCTGCGCGGCTGCTCGGACGGTGTCGGACGCGAATGGACGGAAGAGACGGTCGTCATGACCCCGGGAGATCGGTCGCACCTTGCAAACGTAGTAAAGTCTCCTCCCGAGTTTCACGACTGGGACGGTGCCTGCAACAATCCCGAGCTGCTCCCTCTCGACGAGTGCCGCGCACTTTTGTTCTACAGTGATTTCTATTACCCCGATGAGGAGGGAACGGCACGAAAGACGATCCTCTGTCGTGAAGTCATTACCGAAAGATAAAACGTTGAGCTAAGGCATCATCGGAGCTGTGCGGTGTCGCCTTAGCAGATCAAGATAGAGAGAATATTATGCTTGAAAGACTGAAAGAAGCCGAGGTACGGTTTGAAGCCATCGAAGAGGAGCTTGCAAAGCCGGAAACGCTCTCCGATATGGAGCGTTACACCTCACTTATGAAGGAACGTGCGCTTCTTGCGCCGATCATCGAAAAGTACCGTGAATACGTCAGGTCACAGAGGGATGCGGAGGATGCGTTCGAGCTGCTGAACACGGAGAGCGACCCCGATATGCGTGAGCTTGCAAACGAGGAGTTCAAGCGCGCACGTGAGGACGGTGAACGTCTCCTCGAGGAGCTGACGATACTCCTTTTGCCGAAGGATCCGATGGACGACAAGAACGTCGTTATAGAGATACGTGCAGGTGCAGGCGGTGAGGAGGCCGCGCTCTTTGCCGGAGTCCTCTATCGTATGTACACGATGTACGCGGACATGAAGCGGTACAAGACGGAGACGGTCAGCGTAAACGAGACCGGACTCGGCGGCTTCCGTGAGATAACCTTTATGATAACCGGAAACGGTGCGTACTCGCGCTTCAAGTACGAGAGCGGTGTACACCGTGTCCAGCGTGTTCCCGACACCGAGGCATCGGGACGTATACACACCTCTACCGCGACCGTTGCGGTGCTTCCCGAGGCGGAGGACATCGAGATCGAGATAAATCAGAGCGATCTTGAGATCGAGACCATCAAGTCGAGCGGTGCGGGCGGTCAGCACATCAACAAGACCGAGTCGGCGATACGTATGGTACACAAGCCGACAGGTATAGTCATCGAATGTCAGGACGAGCGAAGCCAGATGAAGAACCGCGACAAGGCGATGAAGCTCCTTCGTGCGAAGCTCTACGACATGAAGACCCGTGAACAGCATGACAAGATCGCAAGTGAGCGAAGATCGCAGGTCGGCACGGGAGACCGAAGCGAAAAGATCAGAACGTACAACTATCCGCAAAGTCGTGTTACCGATCATCGTATCAACCACACGATATATTCGCTTGAGAGCTATCTGAACGGCGACCTCGATGACATGATCGATGCTCTTGCCACTGCCGAGACCGCCGAAAAATTGAAGAGCGGAGAAACTATACTGTAATGAAGACCGAATTTCTGAAAATGACCGGCAATACGGCAGAGGACGAGCCGCTCCTTTGCCGCGCCGCCTGTGTCATACGAAACGGCGGACTCGTTGCGATACCGACCGAGACCGTGTACGGTCTTGCCGGAAGCGCACTCATTGCGGAGTCTGCCGAACGGATATTTGCGGCAAAGGGACGACCTGCCGACAATCCGCTGATCGTCCATATCGCAGAGCCTGCGGAGGCGGAGAGCTATGCCGTGACGAGCGACATATACTACGCACTCGCAAAACGCTTCATGCCCGGTCCGCTCACCGTGATACTTTCGAAAAAGGACATCATTCCATCGGCGGTCACGGCAGGAATGGACACGGTCGCACTGCGCTGTCCGTCAAACAAGATAGCACACCGTCTGATCGTTCTCTCCGGCCATCCGATCGCCGCGCCGAGTGCGAACCGTTCGGGTATCCCCTCCCCTACAAGGGCAGAGCACGTTCTCGAGGACATGGACGGTCGTATCGACATGATACTCGACGGAGGCGAATGTGAGATCGGACTTGAATCGACTGTTGTAAAGCCCGACGCAAACGGTCGCGGCGTGACTATACTTCGTCCGGGTGCGATCACTGCCGATATGCTCGCGGAGGTCTGCGAACGTGTGACGATCTCCCCTGCCGTTATCGAGCCGTCTCTTGCGGCTGACATAAAGCCGGAGTCCCCGGGAATGAAGTACAAGCACTACTCTCCCCGTGCAGAGGTGATCCTCATCGATGCGACTGACGAGGCGTTTGCGGAATACGTAAGGAGCGAGCGCGATCCGGTCGGCAGCTACGGCGTATTCGTGACCGACGACTGCACGGACGACCTCGGAGACGGTGTACGTCTGTCGCTCGGCAAACGCGGAGATGCACGTGAAGCCTCACATCGTCTGTTCGCGCTATTGCGTGAGGCTGACGAGCTGGGACTTGAGCGTGTGTACGCTATGCTCCCACCGGCAAGCGGCGAATATCTTGCGTACTACAACCGTATCATCCGTGCCGCCGGCTGTCGTATAGTAAAGCTGAAAAAATAAAGCCATCAGGCTATTTATAAAAATGATATCGGAGGAAATATGGAACTCATCACTGCTTCAATGAACCGCTACGTTGCAGACGTTCAGGCGCGTCTACGTGAGCTTGGAAGACCCGTTATCGCCGAAATGTTCCGTCAGACATACCTCAACACGATAGAAACGACCGTCCGCTTTGACGAGAACGGTGCGTTCGTCATCACAGGTGACATTCCGGCTATGTGGCTTCGCGATTCGTCCGCGCAGGTACGCCATTACCTCGGTCTGACCGCGGAGGATGCGGATATACGCTCCCTCGTTGCCGGACTTATCAAGAGACAGGCGTACTGCATACTCACCGACCCCTACGCAAACGCCTTCAATCAGACGAAAAAGGAGGGCGGTCACTACGCCGACACCACCGAATTCGACGATCCCATGGCGTGGGAGCGCAAGTACGAGGTAGACTCACTTTGCTATCCCGTGAACCTTGCGTATCACTTCATGAAGGCGTCCGGCTCGGTCGAGCATCTTGACGAAACGTTCAAGAGTGCCTGTGAGCGTATACTCGACACGTTCGAGCTCGAGCAGTATCACGCGGAGAGATCGAAGTATCGCTTCACGAGAACGAACTGCCCACCGAGCGACACTCTGAAATGTGACGGTCGCGGAACGCCCGTTGCGTACACCGGAATGACGTGGAGCGGCTTCCGTCCGAGTGACGATGCCTGTGAGTACCACTACCTCATCCCCTCGGAGATGTTCGCGGTCGTCATACTCGGCTATATGGCAGAGTTTGCCGGTGACGTTTGGCATGACGAGGCTATGAGAGCTCGTGCGCTCCGTCTTCGCGGTGAGATAGACGAGGGCATACATCGCTTCGGCACGACAGAGCATCCGGAATTCGGAACGATCTACGTCTACGAAACGGACGGTCTCGGAAACTTCAACCTTATGGATGATGCGAACGTTCCGAGTCTGCTGTCCCTTCCCTACCTCGGCTACTGCTCGACCGACGACCCGATCTACCAAAACACACGTCGCTTCATCCTCTCGAAGGGAAACCCGTACTACTACGAGGGTACAGCCGCACGCGGTATCGGAAGTCCGCACACGCCGAAGAACTACATCTGGCACGTTTCACTTGCAATGCAGGGTCTGACCTCTGTCTGTGACGAGGAGGTAGACGCGCTCCTCGACCTCTTTGAGACTACGACTGCCGGAACAGGTCTCATGCACGAGGGCTTCCACGTTGACGACCCCGAGCGGTTCACACGCTCCTGGTTCGCGTGGGCAAACTCCATCTTCGCGGAGTTCGTGATCCACACGGTCGAGCATCGGAGCAAGTGAGCGGCACTTACACGGATATACAGATAACCAGGGCGTGTTTGAAAAAAGTCAATATGCACATATCTCCTTCTTTTTCAAACAGCCCCTAAGAACACCAGAGGTACAAATGCCTAAGAAAAAAATCGAAACGAGACCCGAAAATACGAAGCCTGCCGACATAAAGGATCAGCATATTACCGACACCATAGAAAAAAACTATATGCCCTACGCGATGAGCGTTATCGTCTCACGTGCGATACCGGAGATCGACGGCTTCAAGCCGTCACATCGTAAGCTCCTCTACACCATGTACAAGATGGGGCTTATGACCGGTGCGCGTACAAAGAGCGCGAACGTCGTCGGTCAGACCATGCGTCTGAATCCGCACGGCGACATGGCTATATACGAGACTATGGTACGTCTGACACGTGACAACGAGGCACTTCTGCACCCGTTCATCGACTCAAAGGGAAGCTTCGGTAAGCAGTACAGCCGTGACATGGCGTTTGCCGCGCCGCGTTACACCGAGGTAAAGCTCGATCCGTTCTGTGCGGAGCTGTTCGGCGGTATCGACAAGGATGCCGTTGACATGGTGCCGAACTACGACAACACCATGGTCGAGCCGTCTCTCCTGCCGACCTCGTTCCCGAACATACTCGTTTGTCCGAACATGGGTATCGCGGTCGGTCTATCCTCGCAGATATGCTCGTTCAATCTGTCGGAGATATGTGACGGTACGATAGCACTTCTGAAGGATCCGAAGACCACGACAGACCGTCTGCTCGACATAATAAAGGCTCCCGATTTTTCGGGCGGTGCGAACCTCATCTACGACCGCGCACAGATGAAGCAGATATTCGAAACGGGTACCGGCAGCTTCAAGATGCGTGCGCGGTACAACTACGACAAAGCAAAGGGCGTTATCGAGATAACGCAGATACCCTACTCCACCTCCATCGAGGTCATACTGAAGCGTATAGTCGATCTCATCAAGGAGGGAAAGTTCAAGGAGATATCGGATGCACGTGACGAGATCGACCTGTCCGGCTTCAAGCTGACCCTTGACGTAAAGCGCGGTACGGATGCCGATGCGCTCATGACGAAGCTCTACCGTGCGACCACGCTCGAGGACAGCTTCTCCTGCAACTTCACCGTTCTGATAGACGGTCGTCCGCTCCAGCTCGGTGTGCGCGACATACTGAACGAATGGATAAGGTTCCGTCTCGGCTGTGTACGTCGTGAGCTGACCTTCGAGCTTGCAAAGAAGAAGGACAAGCTCCATCTCCTGCGCGGTCTCGGAACGATACTGATCGACATCGACAAGGCGGTACGTATAGTACGTGAGACAGAGAACGAAGCGGATGTCGTGCCTCGTCTGTCCGAGGGCTTCGGTATCGACGAGGTACAGGCTGAATATATCGCCGAAATAAAGCTACGTCACCTGAACCGTGAATACATCCTCGAACGCATACGTGAGATAGAGGAGCTACAGGGTGAGATAGCGGAGCTTGAGTCTGTCATATCGGACGACCTTAAAGTGAAGTCGGTCATTGCGAAGCAGCTCACGGCGATAAAGAAAAAGTACGGCAAGCCGCGCAGGACCCAGCTCATCACGGTCGAGGATATCGTTGAGGATGACGGTGAGGAGGAGGTCGAGAACTATGCCGTCTTCGTCGTTCTGACGAAGGAGGGATATTTCAAGAAGATCACACGTCAGTCGCTCCTCCGTGCGGACGAGCAGAAGATGAAGGACGGTGACGAGATAGTCAATTCCGAGGAGACCGAGAACCGTTCGGAGCTTATATTCTTCACCGACCGCGCACAGGCGTACAAGTGCAGGACTGCCGACTTCGATCCGGTCAAGGCGTCGTCTCTCGGTGACTTTATCGCGGCAAGGCTCGGCTTCGAGGAGGAGGAACGTCCGGTCATGATGAAGGCTCTGTCCTCCTACGACCCTGCCGACAGCTTCATCTTCATCTTCGAAAACGGCAAGGGCGTGAAGATACCGGTCTCCGCCTACGAGACGAAGACGAACCGTCGTCGTCTGACGGGTGCGTTCTCGTCTGCCTCGCCCATCGTGGCTGTGCTGTACGAGCATGAGCCGTTCGACATACTGATCGAAAACAGTCTCGGCAAGGCGATACTGATAAATTCCTCCCTCATTCCGCAAAAGGCGACACGCTCGTCTGCCGGCTCTACCCTTTTCACGATGAAGGAGGGTATGAGCATCATAAACGTAAGCTACGGTGATGCCATCGACATGGAAAAGGCGGCAAAATGCCGTAAGCACAAGATACCGGCGACCGGAATAACGATAAACACTATCGGATAAACCAAAACAGTTGAAAGAAGGGTGTGCCAATGAACGAACGCTCCAAAGACACCTTTGAGGCGGGAGAGACGGTCTTCTCCGCAGGCTCTCTCGGTCTGAGCTTTGACACAAAAAGCGGTGTATGGTCACTCTCCTCCGTAAAGGACGGCGCGGTCTTTCCGCGCATAGTCGGCGCACACGTTGCCTTTGAATGGAACGGTGTGATCGTTTCGTCAGACCGCTTCGATATGCACACGGTCGGACGTACCGCCGACACCGTCACCCTCACGCACTGCGGTCATCCGAGCTTTGACGGAACGGTCACGCAGAGCTTCGAGCTTCACGAGGACTATCTGACGACTGTCGTCTGTATCGACGGTGACGTTCGAAATGTACATCGTGTCGCGCCTCTCATGGTATCGGACGGAGGTCTCGGTACGGAAAAAAGCACGGTATTTTTAGCACCTGCGGACGACACGTCCGTTTCCCGACCAAGTCGCACAGACGAGCTCGAGGGGAGCTTTGTCGGACGTGAGGCGGCGGCGGTATGGGGCGACGACGGCTGTGGCATAGCTATCGCCTCTCTTGGTGAGGACACGAGACGGACGGTCCTCCGTCTCGATGCTTTCGGCGGTACTCCACGCGGCTTTATAGTCCTATGTCCGACCGATGACTCCTCCTTTACCGATCACGCTCCGAACGGTCGAAGTCGTATCTGCTCGGAGAGAGTGTATCTCGGGGCTTTCACCGACTGGCGTGACGGTCTCCTGAGCTATTCGGACGTGCTTCATCCGGCAGGCGGCACGACAGTGTGCGGTGATGCACTGCCGCCGTCTCTTCGCGAACAGCTCGGTGAGCTGTGGGGTGGCATATCGGTCACGGGAGATACCGCTGTGGCAGAGCCGGAGGCTCGTGAGCTGCTCACACATCAGACGAACACTTTTTGGCGTGAGCGTTCCCCGCGTCCGATACGTCTCTGGCACGAGGGTGAGGATGAGGTCTCGGCACGCTTCCGCATGACTGCCGCGCTCCTCTGCGGAAGGGGTCTCCTGCTGACGGACGAGCTGTCCGACCTTACAGAAGCCACACCGAGGTACGAACGTATACTCAGCCTGCTCGGAAATCCGGACGTTGCGTATGCGGCTGAGCTTGGACGGTGCTTCGTTCCGAACGAGCAGTCCCAGGCGTTCCTGCACACGAACGTATACAGTCTTCGGACGGACGATGCGCTGTACCTTGCGGTATTCAACAACGACCGATCCGAGATAACGTTTGAATGTGAGCTTTCGGAACAGCTTCCGGAGGGGTCGGTCTACAATGCGATGGAGCTGTGGAGCGTAACGGAGGCGATAATGGAGGGTACTTTGCTGACGTATCTGCTCGGTGCCGGTGAGGTCGCGCTGTTTCGTATCGCACCTATTGCCGGAAACGTACAGACGCTCAACGAGACCCCGACAGACCCTGCCGCAAAAACGGATCTTCGCTCGCTCCTCGTTTGCGGTGCGGCGTCCCTCGGTATACTCGCGGCGGCAGCTGTACTCTACGGAAAACGAAAGAACGACCCGGGCAAAAAGGAATAAGGACAGCTTTTTGATCGATATAAGAAAACGACCCACGGGTCGTTTTCTAAGCTTTATTCTACTGTTCGGTTCGACTGACCGAAGACGTCTTCGATCTCGCCGTCAGTTCCTTTCAAAATGTTATCTATATCTCTCGTTGCTTGTCCGACTGGTCTTGGAGGACGGAGAGATAGATCCCCTCCATCGTGTCCGCAAAGGAGCTTTTGTCGAACGTCCTCGAGATCTCCTCACTGCGGCGTCCTGCCAACAGACGCTTTTCGGGATCGTTCATCAGGCGGCGAACTCCGTCAAGAAACTCCTCCTCGTTCGTAAATTCGTAGCCGTTCTCGTCCGGCAGAAGGACATCGCGAAGGCAAAGGTCATGGCGGCAAAGAAGCGGCAGACCGTTTGCGGCGGCTTCAACGTAGGTCAGTCCCTGAGTCTCGCTCGTTGACGCGCTCACGAAAACGTCGCCGAGCTGATAATACTCCTGTACCTCCTCGGGAAGCACCATTCCGGTGAATATGACCCTATCGGATATGTCGAGCGTTGCGGTGAGCCGTTCAAGTGAAGCTCTTGCAGGACCGTCACCGACTATCAGGAATAAGAGCTCATCTATGACTGCCGCGGCGGCGGCAAAATAACGTAGCAGCTCATCCACATTTTTCTCCGTACCGAGTCGTCCGAGGCTCACCAAAACAAAACGGTCGTCCGCAATGCCCCAGCTACGGCGTTTATCGCGCCGTTTTTCCGGAGTGAGACGTATACGATGCTGCTCGAGCGATATTCCGCTCGGTACTACGCAGATAGTATTGTAAAGTCCGTAATCGAGCAGGGTGTCCTCGACCTTATAGGACGGAACGATGACACGGCTGACGTTCTCCAGACGTTTACGTGAAAGTATGCGTATCAGCTCATGACCGAAGCGTTTAGCCGGTATGATGTAGGGAACGTACTGCTCGTAGAGGGTATGGTAGGTATGGAGTATCGGTGCATCGGTGTGCTTTGCGATACGCAGAGCGAACTGAAAGCTGAAAAACTCGCACTGGCTGTGGATGACGTCGGGCTTCCACTCTATCAGCTCCTCGATCAGCGGATGGTGATATCGCATCGGCATACGGACGTTCGGGTAGACGGAGTCGAGTGAGACCGAGCCGATATAGTACACGCCCTCCTCGGCGTGGCTGTTCATGTGGTCGGACAGCGTGAGGATACGAACGTCGTGACCTCTGCGTCTAAGCTCCTCGCACAGATTTCTTATCGAGGTGACGACACCGTTGGTCGCGGTAGTAAACAGGTCTGTCGTGATCAATATTTTCATAAATCAATAAAACGGTGACTTCGCATACGAAGACGATAGCGTTATTTCATACTTGTGTATGATGATATCAAAAAAATGTGAAATAAGTACATAATAATTATTAACATTTTCCTTTTGAGTAGCCGTTTTATCGCACGTATATTTGTGGAGGATATACAATTTTGCTTTGGCAAAGTGAAGCTACGGCGCAGTCGTCGGAAGAAATTGCGAAGAATCGGACACGGCTTCTTGACATTTGCTCGACTTTATGCTATAATATCCTCACGCGGGTATGGCGGAACTGGCAGACGCGACGGATTTAGGATCCGTTGGGCAACCGTGCAGGTTCAAGTCCTGTTACCCGCAGTAAACGATCCGAACCGGACTTCGACAGTGAAGTGGGGAGGGTCGTTTGTTTTTTATGAAACAGCCTTGACTTCGCATCTCGTGGCTTTGGCAGGTCGGCAACGTTGCCTTAAAATTCACAATTTATCCTATCAAAACTTTCTCTTTGCTCAGCCAGTTGTAGAGCGTGTCTATGTTTATGTCCAGCCGCTCTGCTGCTGCGCGGTTGCCGATCTCCCTGGCGAGCTTTACTGCCTCTGCGCGTTCTTCTGCTGTGTATTTCTTTCCAATTGTCGATCTCCT
>CAYSKU010000065.1:0-7422 GCA_964431775.1 uncultured Ruminococcus sp.
GTGCAGACTTGGTCTACAGACTTTTTGTAAAGTCTAAACTTTACGTAATTTTATATGTAAGAAAACGACCCGAGGGTCGTTTTCTAAATTTTATGTTCCTGTGCGAAACCGGCGCACAAGCTCAGACACTATGTGTCCGGCGTTCCCTCTCCGGACTCTCCCTTAGTGCAGTTAAGGGGGGGAGAATACCTCACGTAGTAGGTTGACGTTAGCTTTGGTCACACGTTGAGGCTCCCTCCGGGAGGGAGCTGTCGCGGTCTGAGACCGCAAACATGAAACAGCGGTCGTGAAGTTGAAATTGGAAAATATCACACGACAATTTTATATGTGTAGGTTTATTATAATGCGCTCTCCTTCCACCGCTTACGCGGTCCCCCTCCCTCCCGGAGGGAGGCGACAGGCAGACCAAAGTCTGCATTTTCCACACCCTCGTGGGATGTCTCCCAATTTCGACTTCACGAACACCGATGACCGCCCGTCGCCTCAGCCGACCTCAGCAGACAGCTTTGCACCAAATAACATTGTCGTGGGTTATCTTTCAACCTAAACCGAAAGTGCGCCGATTCATGCCCGTCGGCTCAGCCGACCTCAGCAGACAGCTTTGCACCAAATAACATTGTCGTGGGTTATCTTTCAACCTAAACCGAAAGTGCGCCGATTCATGCCCGTCGGCTCAGCCGACCTCAGCAGACAGCCTTGCACCAAATAATATTGTCGTGGGATGTCTTGCGATATAAACTGAAAGTACGCCGATGACCGCCCCCCGCCTCAGGCGGGCTATTGACATTGGGGGGAGCGTGTGATATAATAATACCGAGCAAAAGCTAAGGTACCTTATTAATTTATCGAGGAAAATATTATGAAGACCATCGAAGAGGATATCCTCTGTATGCTCGGCGCACTGAATGCCATATCGCGCCGTGGCGCAAATCCACCTCCCCCTCCCCCACCGTCCGCACCGCATGAGCCTATGCCACCTCGCGGTCACGGCAGAGGCCGTATGCTCGGCTTCCTGCTCGATAACGGTGAGATGAGCCAGTCACAGCTCGCCGCTATGCTGTGTATTCGTCCGCAGTCACTATCCGAGCTTCTCGTGAAAGCAGAGGCGGACGACCTGATAATCCGCCAGACCTCACCCGACGATAAACGGCAGACCATAGTCTCCCTCTCGGAGAACGGTCGAAACAGCGTAGAAGCCTTCCGTGAGGCTCACAAAAAGCACGCCGCCGAATTCCTCTCCTCCCTCTCGGAGGAGGAAAAAACAGCCCTCGCCGGTATACTGCGTAAGCTCATCGAGGCTAACCGCGATGACCGACCGCTCCCTCCGGTGCGACCCGAATGACCCTGCTCACCACATCCACATATCACACAACATCTGCAAAGTAAATTTACGGAGGTATTTTTATGGGACCTATGGGACCCGGCGGTCCGATGGGACGCCGCGAAAGAATGATAGAACAGCTCAAGGAGCCAAAGCCGCAGTCTCTTTCCGAAGTTCCCGGCTACATATATCGCGTAGTCACCAAATTCTTCTACAGACTGTTCTACATATTCAGACTTGTATGGGACACAAAGCCGTGGATACTCTTTTTCATGGTGTTTATGGCTATATTTAACGGTGTTACACCCGTTATAAGTGCCTCCATCAGCGCAAGCCTCTTGAACGCCCTCGCCACCGCCTACGTTTCCGCGACTACTCGCGGCGTGAACGACTTCGACATAGTTGTAAGGATACTCATAATCCGCTTCGCGTATGACTTCGTGACAGGTCTCATCAACCGTATCAGCAATATCCTTAACAACATCTCAAGTGAGCTGGTCACGAATAACGTCAACCTCAAGATAATGCGTAAGGCCCGTGAGGTCGATCTCGCAAGCTTCGACCTGCCCGAATTCTACGAAAAATTCGAGAACGCCAAGCGTGAAGCCGGAAGTCGCCCGATACAGATACTGAACGCAAACTTCACGATAATCAGTACCGTTATCAGTATGGCTTCCTTCGTCGTTGCACTCATCTCGGTAAGCCCGTGGGCTCCGCTCATCATAGTCGCCATGAGCGTTCCGACAGCTGTCATAAACTTCAAGTACCGCAAAAAGAACTTCCGCTATATCCGCTTCCACTCAAAGGAACGCCGTCAGATGAACTATTATTCGGAGCTGATGACTAACAAGGATATGGTAAAGGAGGTGCGTCTCTTCCACCTCGGCGACCTGTTCATCAGTCGCTATCACGAGACCTTCAAGACCTACTTCCGAGGGCTGAAGCGTCTCTTTGTCGAGGAGGGCGTGCTTCATATGTGCATGAGCGTCGTCTCGACCGTCGTAAACTGCGGACTGTTCCTGTTCCTCGCAAAGGGAGTTTGTGAGGGTCGCTACGAGGTCGGTGACTACTCCTTCTATACCGGCGCACTCAGTACGATCTCGCACGGCATAGGCACTCTCATCTCAACGACCGCCTCTATATACGAGGGTACTCTCTTTATCGATAATCTGATCTCGTTCATGAACGAGAAGCCGACTATAGTTCCCCTCCTCGAGCAGCCTCGCGCCATCGCGCACCATACCGGACATACCATCGAATTCAAGAACGTTTCGTTCACCTACCCCGGTACGGAACGTCGTGTCATCAATAACGTCAGCTTCAAGCTCGACCCGGGCGACACGTGCGTCCTTGTCGGTCTGAACGGCGCGGGCAAAACGACACTCATAAAGCTGCTCACACGTCTGTACGACCCGACCGAAGGTCAGATACTCCTTGACGGTCACGACATAAAGGAATATTCGGTCGAGGATCTGTACTCTATGTTCGGTATAATATTCCAAGACTTCGGTAAATACGCCGTAAACGTCCGTGAGAACATACAGTTCGGTCAGATCGACCGTGAAGCAAACGAGGAGGACATCGTGCTTGCGGCTGAGCAGTCCTCGGCTGACAGATTCATAAACGACCTGCCGGACAGGTACGATACGCCGCTCATGCGCTTCTTTGAGGAGAACGGTATCGAGCTGTCGATCGGGCAGTGGCAGAAGCTGTCGATAGCAAGAGCGTTCTACAGTGACTCCGACGTAATAATCCTCGATGAGCCGACCGCCAGCCTTGACGCCATCGCGGAGCAGGAGATATACAACCAGTTCGACCGTCTGCGTAAGGACAAGACGACGATATTCGTATCGCACCGACTGTCGAGCGCGACCGTAGCGAACAAGATAATCGTGCTTGAGCACGGCTCGGTCATCGAGATCGGCGACCACAGTGAGCTGATGAAGAAGCACGGAGCGTACTACGAGCTGTTCTCGACACAGGCGAAGAGGTACATCACGCCGATAGACGGAATGTCTGCCGAGGACTTCATGAACACGGGTGCTGCCGCGCTTCGTCTCGAGGATGCCGCACCGCGCATGGACGGCGGCGGTCGTCCGCCGCGTGGCGGCAGACCTCCGCAGGATGGCGGCAGACCTCCGCAGGACAGACCGCACGGTGTCCGCTGACGGCTCGTAAAGTCAAAGCTTTACGTAAATTTATATGTAAGAAAACGCCCTCGGGCGTTTTCTGATTTAATGCCCCTGCGCCTTTCTCGCAGAAACATAAGCTCACGTAAAAGTCTCGACTTTACAAAATGTCAGCAGATGTGGTATAATACAGACGTTGACGACCGTGTGGTCAATTCTTTAGGTGCTGTTTGAAAAAGAAGGAGCTATGTACGGGAGCGAGAGAGCTTTGTGATAGACGAAGAATTTTTTATCTGTGCATATTGACTTTTTTCAAACACGCCCTAGATACTTGGGGGTTCAAGATGAAGCTTCGCAGATTCACGATACCGTGCAGACGCAGTACCGCGCCTGTCACGAGCATCGCCGTTACAGCCGACCTGCATTCGCGTGACTCGGATAACGCTCTCGCATTGCTCGCCGAGCATAAGCCCGACATCATCTGCGCCCCGGGCGATATGCTACAGGCGACCGACCGCTACTCCGTCAGAGAGTGCTTCAACGAAAGGGGTCTCCGCTTTCTCACCGAATGCCGCAAACTCGCGCCCGTCTTCTACTCCCTCGGTAATCACGAGCGCGGTATGACCCCCGAGAACCGTGCCATCCTCGCCGATGCCGGTATCGTCCTCCTCGATAATGCGTGGACGTCCCTCGGCGATCTCACGATCGGCGGTCTCTCCTCCGGCTACGTCGGCGGTATGGCAAAGCAACGTCAAACTCCACCACCCGACACCGACTTCCTGCGCCGCTTCGCCATGCAGAACGGCTTTCACCTGCTCCTCTGTCACCACCCCGAATATTGGCGCGGCTACATCCGTGACCTGCCGGTCGAGCTGACCCTCTCCGGTCACGCACACGGCGGTCAGTGGCAGATACCGTTCACAGACCGCGGCGTCTTCGCGCCCGGTCAGCACCTGTTCCCGAAATATACGAGCGGCATATACGAGGATCGCCTCGCGGTCAGTCGAGGTATGGCAAACACCGTCTGCATCCCACGCTTCTTTAATCCGCGTGAGATACTGCTGCTCGAATTGGAGTCCTGCGGCAGATGAAAACGCTCACACTCTACTACGCGCTCTCAAACGAAGCCGATGAGTCTCAGCCGGACTCACACGCCCTTCGTCTGGCGGCGGCTGCCGATTACGCGCACACCTCCCCCTCCGACTTCGCCGAGTCTCTCGGCAAGCACGGCAAGCCCTACTTCTCCTCACACCCGAACGTCTGCTTCTCCGTCTCACACAGCGGAGGTATCTGGGTCTGCGCCCTCTCCGACGTCGAGCTCGGCTTTGACGTACAGGTGTACGACAAGAACAGCACTCACGACAGAAGACAGCGTATCGCGAAGCGTTGGTTCTCACCCGAGGAGTACCGCTTTTTCGAGGAGCGCGGTCATGACGAGGCGACATTTTACGAGCTGTGGACGAAAAAGGAAGCCTACGTAAAGCTCACCGGTGACGGTATCGCGTTCGGTGCGCTGCCGTCCTTTGATACGACACGTCCGATCGGGGACTGCGTAATACGAAGTCTTACTCTCCCCTGCCCCGTTCCGCACGCCGCCTCCGTTGCCGCACGGCATGAATTCGACGATATTCGTATAACACGTGTCCGCACCTTCGTCTGAAAGGTCTTGCGGCATTCCCATTTTCAAAAAAAGCAATTCATTCTTCCCCTACAGGAGGTTCTTATGATAACCGATTACCGAAATGTGACACTGCGCGGAGGCTTCTGGAAGTCCAAGGAAGACCTGAACCGTGACGTCACCATCAACGCCGTCTACGACCGCTTCAACGAGTCCGGTCGTATCGATGCGTTCAAGTGCGACTGGAAGGAGGGCGACCCGAACCAGCCGCACATCTTCTGGGACTCCGACGTTGCGAAGTGGATGGAGGGTGCCGCCTACATCCTCAAGCGCGAGCGTATCGCGGATCTTGAGCAGAAGGTCGAGGAGCTGATCGACCGCATCGAGCAGAATCAGGGCGAGGACGGCTACTTCAACATTTACTACACCGTTGTAAAGCCGAACGACCGCTTCACGAACCGTGACTGTCACGAGCTGTACTGTGCCGGACACCTTATGGAGGCGGCTTGCGCCTACTACGAGGCAACGGGACGAGACCGTTTCCTCAAGCTCATGGAGAGATACGCCGACTACATCGCGCAGGTCTTCATGGTAGAGGACTCCGCAGCGTTCGTGACCCCCGGTCACGAGGAGATCGAGCTTGCCCTCTACCGTATGTACAGGACGACAGGTGAGGAACGCTTCCTCAAGCTCTGTGCGTTCTTCATCAACACACGCGGCACGAGAAACGAGAAGGACACGCCGGTCGGCGGTCTCCAGATGTACGTACAGAGCCATCTGCCGGTACGTGAGCAGACCGAGGCTGTCGGTCATTCCGTCCGTGCGACGTACCTTTATTCCGGCATGACCGATCTTGCGCGTGAGACGAACGATGCTGCGCTTGCAAACGCCTGCTACACCCTTTTCGACGACATCGTGAACAAGAAGATGTACATAACCGGCGGTATCGGCTCGACGCACGTGGGTGAAGCATTCACGATACCCTACGACCTGCCGAACGACCGTGCCTACACGGAGACGTGTGCTTCGATAGGTATGATATTCTTTGCGAACCGTATGTTTGCTCTTGACGCGAAGCGGAACGGTGTACCGTCCTCACGCTACGCGGACATAGTCGAGCTTGAGCTGTACAACGGTGCGCTCTCGGGACTTTCGCTTGACGGTGAGAGCTTCTTCTACGAAAATCCGCTCGAGATATACCTTGCGGATCGGAAGCGTCTGCCGCCCTATTTCAACGGAAGCGACCATCTGCCGATCACGCAGAGGGTACGCATATTCGGCTGCTCCTGCTGTCCGCCGAACCTGAACCGTCTGCTCTCGTCCCTCGGCAACTACTTCTACGGCTACGATGAGGAGAACGGTGTAGTATACGTGAACCAGTTTGGTGACAGCGAATTCACCGACGGAGACGTTCACGTTGAGCAGAAGACGACCTATCCGAACAGCGGACACGTTGCGATAAGCTCGAACGTTCCGATATACGTTCGCATCCCGGGCTGGTGCAGACGGTTTATGGCGACGAAGAAGTACGAAAAGGTGAACGGCTACGCAAGATTTGAGGCAGGCGAGGTCGATATCGAATTCGACATGACGCAGGTACTCGTTACCTCCGCAGTCGCGGTACACAAGAATCTCGGACGTGCGGCAGTACGTCGCGGACCTGTGATCTACTGTGCCGAGGCTGTAGACAACGGTGGTGACGTACACAGTCTCTATCTCGACCGCCGCACGCTGAACGACGGAGTAGCCGTACTGAACGACAAGTACGGTGTTCCGACGATAACGTTCAACGGCTTCCGCCGTGTCGATCCGATCGACCGTGATATAACGCCGCTATACTCGCTCCTCGACAACGTTGTCGGCGAGGACTTCGTTCCTGCGAAGATCAGCATGATACCGTATCACGCCTTTGCGAATCGCGGCGACACCGATATGCTCGTCTTCCTCAACTACCGCTAAGTCGGCTGAGGTCGCCTGAGGCGACAGACAGGCATCGGCGTTCGTGAAGCTTGGGTTGAGAGCGATCCCACGACAATATTATTGGTGCAAATTTGTATGCTGACGGTCGGCTGAGGTCGCCTGAGCCGACAGTCATGAATCGGGTCGCCTGAGCCGACAGGCAGGCATCGGGTCGCCTGAGGCGACAGACAGGCATCGGCGTTCGTGAAGCTTGAGTTGAGAGCGATCCCACGACAATATTATTGGTGCAGATCTGTATGCTGACGGGTCGTTTTGTGCGGACTGCACGGTGTCGGCGACACGTATATAAGGCTCCCTCCGGGAGGGAGCTGTCGGGGGGGGGGGGCCCCCGCGCGCCCCCCCCCCAAAAAACGAGAGGGAAAAAAAAAAAGAAC
>CAYSKU010000065.1:7432-12100 GCA_964431775.1 uncultured Ruminococcus sp.
GGGCGGCGCCCGGTTTATACGGCGCCCGCGGGGAGGGCGCGGGGGGGGGGCGCCGCCCGGGGCGCCCGCCGACTGAAGGAGAGTACGTTACAATAACCTTGCACCAATAACATTGTTGTGGGATCGCTTGCCCGATCGGCTTCACGCACGTCGTTCTATGCCTGTCGGCTCATCCGACAAATTCACAAAAAATTCATCATTTTTTCTCTTGACATAATATCCGTCGTATGATATAATACATCTCACATGAATGAATATTCACAAATGCGATGATGGGGAAAAACAAACGTGACTCCGCACAGAGAGCTGTCGGTCGGTGCAAGACAGTGGAGAAAGCGTTGAACACTCACCCCTAAGCAGCCGTTTGAACAGGTTCTCCACATGGCGCGGAGTCAGCTCCCACCGTGCGGCACACGACCCAAGTAGATGCGGACGGCACCCTCCGTTAAAAGGGCAGGACATCATGCTGTGTCCGGGAGAGGGTATTATCATACCGAAAAAGAGTGGTACCACGAGGTCTTTCACCGCGTCTCTTTACGAGATGACGGTGTTTTTTATTTTCGGGAGCAAACGTTATCTGATAAAGATCACGCTATCGCGGTAAACGTTCCGGACCCTTTCCGATAGATTTGTATTATAATGCAGGAGAAACGAATATGAAACTTTCCTTTTCAACACTCGCTTGTCCGGGCTATTCCTGGACTGAGATCTATTCTCTGGCTAAGGACTTCGGCTTCCACGGTATCGAGATGCGCGGTCTCGGTGACGACATATTCTCTGTCCATGCGTCGCCGTTTCTGCCCGAGAACCTTCCCGATACCCGTGCGACCCTCAAGCGTCTGAAGCTCGAGATCTGCTGTCTCTCCTCCGACTGCGCTCTCCGCTACAACGAACGTCACGCGGAGACCGTTGAGGAGCTCAAGGAATATATCGCGCTCGCACATGAGCTCGGCACTCCCTACATCCGCGTCCTCGGCGACAGAACAGCCGAGCCCGGGGAGGATTTCCCCGACGAATACGTCATCGAGCCGATGAAGGTCCTCGCGCCCATCGCCGAGGAGGCAGGTGTCACGCTCCTTATCGAAACGAACGGCGTGTACTCCGACACCGCTCGTCTTGCCGACGTTCTCGCTCGTATCGGAAGTGACAACGTTGCCGCGCTCTGGGACTGGAACCACCCCTATCGCTTCAAGGGTGAGTCTCCCGAGACGACGATACGCAACCTCGGTGCGTTCATCAAGCACTGTCACATCAAGGACTCCGTCATGAACGGCGACCGTATAGAATATCGTCTTGTCGGTGAGGGCGACCTTCCCCCGATGGAGGAGTACATGAAGGCTCTCCGCTCACTGAACTACGAGGGCTACATCTCCCTCGAGTGGCTGAAGCAGTACGCGCCCGAGCTTTCCGAAGCCGGTATCGTCTTTCCGCATTACGTCAACTTCATGTCGCGCTACATGGGTACGATCGACAACACGGAGCGTCTGCAAAAGAGCGTTCGCGGCGACGGCTACTACGTTTGGGAGAAGAACCAGCTGATCGACTACACATTCCCGCAGATACTCGACCGTATGTGTGAGGAGTTTCCCGACCAGTACGCCTTCCGCTACACCGAATGCGACTACACGAGGACGTATCCCGAGTTTCGTGAGGATGTCGATACGTTCGCACGTGCGCTCATCAGCATGGGTGTCAGACAGGGCGACCACGTTGCGATCTGGGCAACGAACGTTCCGCAGTGGTACATAACGTTCTGGGCGACCGTCAAGATAGGCGCGGTACTCGTCACGGTGAACACTGCGTACAAGATACACGAGGCGGAGTACCTGCTCCGTCAGTCCGACACGCACACTCTCGTCATGACGGACGGCTACAAGGACTCCGACTATGTCGGCATAATCCGTGAGCTTATCCCCGAGCTTGACGAGCTTGAGGACGGACGACCGATACACAGCCGCCGTCTGCCGTTCTTACGCAACATAATCACGTGCGAATCGGAGCAGAAGGGCTGTTGGACGTGGGAAGCCGCGCTCGCGCAGGCAGAAAAGACCCCCATCGAGGCGGTATACCGCCGTGCGGCAATGATAAACAAGCACGACGTATGCAATATGCAGTACACGAGCGGCACCACCGGCTTTCCCAAGGGCGTGATGCTGACCCACTACAACGTAGTCAACAACGGCAAGGCTATCGGCGACTGCATGGATCTTTCCACAGCCGACCGGATGATGATACAGGTACCGATGTTCCACTGCTTCGGCATGGTGCTTGCGATGACTGCCTCGATGACGCACGGCTCTACCATGTCGCCGATCCCGGCGTTCTCCCCGAAGAAGGGACTTGCTTGCATAAACAAGGAAAAGATAACGGCGTTCCACGGTGTTCCGACCATGTTCATAGCGATGCTCGGACACGAGGACTTTGAAAAGACCGACTTCTCGCATATGCGTACCGGCATAATGGCAGGCTCTCCGTGTCCGATAAAGGTCATGAAGGAGGTCATCGAGAAGATGCACATGGACGAGATATGCATAACCTACGGTCAGACGGAGGCATCCCCTGCGACGACCATGTCGAAGACCACCGACACCATCGAGACTCGCGTGAACACTGTCGGCAGTGCGATATACGGAGTTGAATGCAAGATAGTCGATCCGGAGACGGGCGAAGACTGTCCCGACAACGTAGACGGTGAGTTCGTTGCACGAGGCTACAACATAATGAAGGGGTACTACAAGATGCCCGAGGCGACAGCGGCGGCGATCGACCGTGAGGGCTGGCTGCACACGGGGGATCTTGCGCGCCGTCTGCCCGACGGAAACTACAAGATCACGGGACGTATCAAGGACATGATAATCCGCGGTGGTGAGAACATCTATCCGAAGGAGATCGAGGACTTCATCTACACCTACGAGAAGGTGCAGGACGTTCAGGTCATCGGCGTTCCCGACAAGCAGTACGGTGAGGAGATCATGGCTTGCGTCATCAAGAAGCCGGACGTTGAGTGTACGGCCGAGGAGATACGCGAATACGTTATGTCGCACATGGCGAAGCACAAGACTCCGCGCTACGTAGTATTTGTTGACAGCTTCCCGATGAACGCTGCCGGAAAGATACTGAAATACAAGATGCGTGAGGATGCAAAGAAGCTCCCCGAATTCCGCGAAGCCGCCGGCATCGTCACCGCCTAATCGGTCGCCTGAGGCGACAGGCGGTCATCGGCGTACTTTCAGTTTAAGGTGAAAGATAACCCACGACAATATCATTTGGTGCAGAATTGGTCTGCTGAGTCGGTCGCCTGAGGCGACAGGCGGTCATCGGCGTACTTTCAGTTTAAGGCGAAAGATAACCCACGACAATATCATTTGGTGCAGAATTAGTTTGCCTAGTCGGCGGCGAAGTCGCCGCAGACAGTCATCGGCGTACTTTCAGTTTAAGGTGAAAGATAACCCACGACAATATTATTTGGTGCAGGATCAGGCGACCGATCGCATATTTTCACTTCACCATCGTGGGATGTCTCCACTATACAACTGAAATAACACCGATGACTGTCTGCGGTCTCAGACCGCCGCCGATGACTGCTTGTCGGCTCAGGGCGATCTCACGTAATGGCTTGACCTTTGATAACAATTATGCTATAATATGTATAGCATCTCATGTGAGGAGAATATGGATCATGCCGACTATATCAATGTTCAGAGGAATAAAAATATATATCTATTGGTCAGATCATATGCCGCCGCACTTTCATGCATCATACGGTGATTCTGAGGTTCTTGTATCTATTGAAGACCTCGAAGCAATTGAAAATGCTTTTGGGGTGGGCTGCTATGCGACAGGAAGAGCTTCGTGAAAACTGGCAGCTTGCAAGCAATGGTCAGGAGCTTTTCGCGATCGAGCCGCTCAAATAAGCGATCAGTGAGAGGTAACAAAATGGCTGATAATATCGATATCTATCTTTCAAGGGGTTTGGATCACAGATCTGCCGAGTATTTCGCGAATGGAAAACGAAGGATCGTCGGTGTCGTTCCGAACGATGATCTTACCCTTACATTGAGCTTTGATAACGGAGAAAAACGGCTGTACGATGTACGTCCGCTGTTAAAAAAGAACACTGTGTTCGAACCTTTCGCAAAGCTCGAGAACTTCAAGCGTGTCTATCTCGATGATATGCACTGCGTTTCATGGGATATCGACCCGAATATCGACAGCAATATAGTTTGGAACAACAAGGTAGACCTCTGCCCCGACGGCTGTTATATCGACAGCATACCGATAAGTGAATAAACAAATAAAGAGAACGCTTCATTCGGCGTTTTCTTTATTTATTCCGTTGACAACAGCGATCCGATGTGCTATAATAACTGAAACTGATCAAATAACGGAGGAACATTGTCATTATGGACTGCGGCGACAGTACCGACGGTAATCGACGTGCTTTTACCACAATCAAATATGACACCTGCGATACATATTGCTTTTCAAAGGCATTGCTGCGTTCTCATGTGAGGTACAGGTATGCCTTTTTGTATTATCGCCGGTTTTTGACCTGATATATCTGCCCCACCCACACTACGCTTTGAGAACAGACCGTCACAAAACACAGATCAAGCGGCTGAACACACGCTATACGTCAGCCGTTATCGGAGGAACAAATATATCATG
>CAYSKU010000066.1:0-12082 GCA_964431775.1 uncultured Ruminococcus sp.
TAAGGGGTGAGTTTTGACATTATGGATAAGATAGAGCTTGGACGTGCGTTTGGTGCGTATCCGACTATGGTCACTCCGTACACTGAGAACGGAGCGATAGACTATTCTGCCGTTCGTCAGCTGACGGATTGGTACAGTCGGCAGGGCTGTGACGGTATCTTTGCTTCGTGTCAGTCGAGTGAGATCGCGTTTCTCACGGAGGACGAGCGTGTCGGTCTCGTGGACTGTGTCAGGCGCAGGGCAGACGAGCTTGCACGCTGTGACAAGTCACGTGCGCCGCTTACGATAGTTGCCTCCGGTCACGTTTCAGACCGCTTCGATGATCAGGCGCGTGAGCTCTGCCGTGTCGCGGACGCAGGAGCGGATGCCGTTATCCTCATAACCAATCGTATGGATATCGAAAACACAAATGACGATAACTGGATACGCGATACCGAGCGTCTGCTGAAAGTCATTCCCGAACACGTTATGCTTGGACTTTACGAATGTCCTGCACCATATAAACGTCTGCTGACGGAAAGGATGCTATCGTGGTGTCTTTCGACCGGACGTTTTCGCTATATCAAGGATACCTGCTGTGACGAAGCAGAGATAGAACGTCGTCTCGCACTTCTTGACGGTTCTCCGCTCCGCTTGTTCAACGCAAACGCACAGACACTTCTTCCGTCACTCAAGGCAGGAGGTGCCGGTTATTGCGGTATCATGTGCAATTTTCATCCCGAGCTGTACGTTTGGCTCACGCATAACTTCACAAGGTATCCGCAGACTGCCGAGCTTGTCGGTAATTTTCTGAGCATGACCGCATTTACCGAATCATTGAAGTATCCGATCACTGCAAAATATCATCTCTCGAAGCTCTGCGGCATCCCCATGTCGCTGTATTCACGTTCACGTAGCTCTGCGACTATCAGACCATATGATGCTATGTGCGTAGAACAGATGAACGATCTCGCGAAGCGTATGGTTGAATATCTGCAAGATATCAAGGAGGAGGAAGCTATATGAAGGGTGTGACGACATGGAGCTTTCATCCGTACAAGCCGTTCCTGTTTGACACAGGTAATATTTATATATGTAGAGTTTTTCCGAGCTCTTGCACGATAGGCTTTTCGTGGCTTCCGCTCGAAGAATACGTTGACACGGTGTACACCGTGGGTATCAGGAAACGCAACGACAGCGGCGACTATACGTTATACGAGACGACCGGCTCAACGTACAGCTTTACACAGCTCGAGGATGATACGGACTATGAATTTTTCGTTTCACTCGGAGATAAAAAGAGCCGTGTACGTCTTGCGCGTACCGGATATGTCCCGGGGGACGTTGTCGTAAACTATCTGCACCCCGATGACCGTGCATATTCGTTTTCGGGGAACTACCTGTGCAGTCCCTCGCTCGTGCGCCATCCCGATGGGTATCTGCTTGCCTCGATGGACGTTTTCCACGGCGGTTCACCACAGGACTTGACGTTGATATTCCGTTCGGACGATGACGGGAAGACGTGGAGCTACGTCTCCGAGCTGTTTCCGTGCTTTTGGGGGAGGCTGTTCATACATAAGGGATATCTCTATATGCTATCCGTAAGCACCGAGTACGGCGACCTGCTCATCGGACGTTCCGAGGACGGAGGAAAAACGTTCGGTATGCCGACCGTGCTTCTGCGTGGATCGAGCGGCTTCAAACAGTCGGGTGTACACAAGAATCCGCAGAAGCTGCTGAGCTATCGCGGCAGACTTTGGACGACACTCGAGTGGGGTTCGTGGGCATACGGTACTCACGCCGCAATGTGTGCCTCAATAGACGAGGATGCAGACCTGCTCGATGCCGCAAACTGGCATTTTACTCCACCTGTTCCGTATAGCTCCGAATGGGAGGGAACTGCCGTTGGAAGGAGCAGTGGTTGTATCGAGGGATGCATGACCGTCTCACCCGATGGAAAGCTCTACAACGTGATGCGGTATCAGATAGAGAACTGCACCCCCTCCTATGGTCTCGCACTCATCATGAGGGCAGACCCCGACCGTCCAGATGAGGCTCTGACGTTTGAAAAGGTGATACATTTTCCGGGCAATCATTCGAAATTCGAGCTAACCTACGATGAGGAGAGCGGTTGCTACATATCACTCGTATCGTATCTCTGTGAGGCGCACAGGACGGGACGAAACCTCCTCTCACTCATCGCTTCGCGTGACCTCGATCACTGGGTACACGTTTGCGATATATTCGACTACCGCGATCTGCCCGAGTCGGAGGTCGGCTTCCAGTATGTGGCATACCTCATCGAAGGGAACGATATTCTGCTTTTGTCGCGCACCGCGTTCAATCATGCGGCAAACTTCCATGATGCGAACTATTCCGTCTTCTCGCGCATCAAGGATTTCAGACAGCTTTTGACAGACGACGTTTTTTCGACAAAGTTCGATACATAAAATTCAGCACCGCGTAACGCGGAGAAAGGATCAGATCATGTGGCAAACTAAACTATGTCTTGGACTTATGGGTCTCGCACCGACCCCCGAGGAAGAGATCGCAATGTTCCGTCAGACGGGCTTCGAGTGCTTCTTCACCGGCTGGGGCTACGGCTCACCCATTGATAAATGGAAGAAATGTGCAAACGAACAGGGGATGATGTATCAGTCCATCCACGCACCGTTTGACAAAGCAGCTATAATGTGGAAGTCTCGTGAGGAGGCACAGAACGCCATAGACGAGCTTCTCGCCTGTCTGCATGACTGCGCGGAAAACGAAGTCCCGATAATGGTAGCTCATGCGTTCATCGGCTTCAAGGATCACTCGCCGACCGAGGTCGGGGTAGAGAACTACGAGGTGGTCGTCCGTGAAGCGGAACGTCTCGGCGTAAAGGTGGCGTTCGAGAACACGGAGGGTGAAGAATATCTCGCCGCACTGATGGAGCTGTCGAAGGTCTATTCGTCAGTCGGCTTCTGTTGGGACACAGGTCACGAAATGTGCTACAACTATAGCAAGGATATGCCGGGGCTGTACCGTGACAAGCTCCTCTGCACACATCTGAACGATAACCTCGGTATCAAGGACTTCGGTGGAGAGATAACGTGGCACGATGACTTACATCTGCTTCCGTTCGACGGTATCGCTGATTGGGACGATATTGCAAGAAGACTTGTACGTAGTAATTTCACCGCGCCGCTGTCGTTCGAACTTGGCAGAGGAAGTAAACCGGCACGTCACGAGAACGACCTTTACGGTAAGATGACGAATGAAGAATATCTTGCAGAGGTCTACAAACGAGCGTGCAGGGTAGCACGTCTCGTACAAAAGTACCGATGATCTATCGACACAAACAGGTCGGGTGAACGTCACTCGACCTGTTTTACGTTAGTCCTCGGCTATATTTTTTCTGATACGCTCGAACGCACTCTTTTCGAGACGCGATACCTGCGCCTGTGATATGCCTATCTCCTCCGCTATCTCCATCTGCGTTTTACCTCCGTAAAAGCGAAGACGTATTATAGTGCGTTCACGCTCGTTCAGCCTTTTTATTGCCTCCTTGAGTGCGATATCCTCGAGCCACAGCTCGTCACTACAGCCTTCGTCACGTATCTGATCCATGATATAGATAGAGTCGCCTCCGTCACTGTATACGGTATCATAAAGGGAGACCGGCTCGATAATGGCTTCAAGTGCCTTTGATATGTCGCTCGGCTTCTCGTGTATCTCGTTTGCTATCTCGTCAATCGTCGGGTCGTTACCGAGACGAAGAGAGAGCTGCTCCTTTGCGGAGAGCGCACGATATGCAAGGTCACGTACCGAACGGCTGACACGTATACTGTTGTTATCGCGGAGGTAACGTCTTATCTCACCGACTATCATCGGCACGGCGTAGGTCGAAAACTCAACGTCGATATCGGTATTGAAGTTATCGACCGCCTTGATCAGACCGATACATCCGACCTGAAACAGGTCGTCCATGTTCTCGTGACGATTCGAAAATCGTTGGATTATACTTAAAACGAGGCGCAGATTTCCGTCAATGAGCTGCTCTCTTGCGAGTAGGTCGCCGTCGCTTGACCTTTTCAGAAGCTCTTTTTTCTCAAGCGAGGTCAACGTAGGAAGTCGGGAAGTGTTGACACCGCATATTTCAACTTTGTTATAGTACATTTCGGGTCCCCTCATTGGACTTACTGATTTCATTATGCCCAGTCGGTGACCCGAATTATGCACCCTCGTTTCTGCCATATACTGTATGGAGCAGTGAGTGAGAACTTAAAAAGCACGAAAAAACGCATGGATAACCATGCGTTTTCCTTTGAACAGATCAAAACAGGCTCTGACAATACGTTAAGCCACGTTTGTCGATGAGCTGTAGGGGGAATCTTAGTCGGCGTAAACGCTGACACGTCTTCTGCCACCCGCGATGTTTTCAAACTTTACCTTGCCGTCAATGAGAGCGAACAGGGTATCATCCGTACCACGACCTACGTTGTTACCGGGATGAATGTGTGTGCCTCTCTGGCGAAGGATGATGTTACCGGCGATGACATTGGAACCGTCTGCCTTCTTGACGCCAAGACGCTTGGATTCGCTGTCACGACCGTTCTTCGTGGAACCTACGCCCTTTTTATGGGCGAAGAACTGTAAACCAAGTCTAATCATTGTTATTTCCTCCAATATTTTTTTACCCGTCATTTCTCTTCGGTGCGAACTTCGAGAAATTCATAATACTCTTCGACAAGGTCATTCAGCTGATGGAAATATCCCTCGATAAGACCCGAGGCGGCAAAACGTTTGCGCTCGTCCTCCTCGTATTTCGGAAGGGCAGACAGACACTTTACGGTGATATCTGCCGTTTCGTCATCTATCTTAAAATCAACGGGACATTTGTACGCCACTTCGAGCGTATTCAGTATCAGCATTGTCATTGCAGAAATAGCGGAACAGAGGATGTCGTCACCTTCCTCACCGAAGCCGGTGTGTCCGATCTCACGAAATCCGTAATAAATTCCGTTTCTTCTGAAAAATGTAATCTTTGTCAAGCTATAAACCTCTGCTCACCGATCAATGCGGCTTTTTGTCAAATTAAAACGCGATCTTCTCGATCTGAACCTTGGTGTAAGGCTGTCTGTGACCGATCTTCTTCTTTTCGTTTTTCTTTGACTTGTAGGTCATAACGTAGATCTTCTTTGCTTTGCCGTTCTTTACTACGTTAGCCGAAACGGTCGCGCCTTCGACCGTGGGCTTACCGGACTTGAAGCCGTCGTCGGTAGCTACTGCGAGAACCTTGTCGAATACAACGATAGAACCCTCTTCGACATCGAGCTTTTCAACGAAGATAACGTCACCCTCGTTTACTTTGTACTGCTTTCCACCTGTTTCGATAATTGCAAACATTCTGAAAAGCACCTCACTTTCTTGTATGTGAACTCGCTGGGCAGGTAGACACATGTGTCTTTTTTGACCTGAGACCATGCGGCATTACATATTATAGCATCTTCATTCGTGTAAGTCAAGATGCTATCCTCTATTTTTTGTCGTGCAAAACGAAGAAATATAGGTCACAGCTTCGTTTCCGTATATCTCTTTTGCACAAAACCGCCGTGTGACTCACACGCATTTCATTTATCGAGTGACAGCATGGCGGCAGTCAGAGTATTTTCGAGCAGCATGGTTATAGTCATAACGCCGACACCGCCGGGGACGGGAGTTATAGCAGAGACCTTTTCGGCTACCGCATCGAAGTCAACGTCACCGCAGAGCTTTCCTGCTTCGTTTCGGTTCATGCCGACATCGATAACGACCGCACCCTCCTTCACCATATCGGCGGTTATAAATCCGGCTCTACCGACCGCAACGACCAGTATATCGGCGCGTCGTGTGACATTTTTTAGGTCGGTCGTGCGTGAATGACAGATTGTGACCGTGCCGTTTGCCTGTAGGAGGAGCATTGCCATAGGCTTTCCGACGATGTTGCTCCGTCCGACAACGACACATTCCTTTCCGGCAGGAGAGATACCCTCATATTCGAGCATCTTCATAACTCCGGCGGGGGTGCAGGGGAGGAAACGTGCGTTACCAAGCATGATGTAGCCTGTGTTTATCGGATGGAATGCATCAACGTCCTTTTCGGGAGGGATAGCATCTATGACTGCCTTTTCGTCAAGGTGCTTTGGAAGTGGAAGCTGAACGAGTATACCGTGGATATCGGAGCGAGTCTTCAGCTCGTCTATCTTCGAAAGAAGCTCGTCCATAGTCGTCTCCTCGGGCATCTCATGAACTTCGGAGAGGAAGCCGACCTCCGCGCAAGCCTTCTTCTTGTTACGAACGTACACCTGCGAAGCCGGATCGTTTCCGACTATAACGACCGCAAGTCCGGGCTTTACGCCCGTTTTTTCTTCAAATTCAGCGGCTCTGCGTGCGATGTCCGCACGTGTGCTTGCCGCAATGACTCGTCCGTCAATGATGTGTGCCATATTATTCCTCCTTATCACCGCTTTTGTTGTTGGTGACGTTTTCTTCCATTGCGTATATCGACTTGTATTCCTCCTCCGAGGAGGTGTTCTTCCTATGACGTTTGACGAAGTATATCGTCAGAAGGACACCGAGGATGAGGGACGAAAGACCGACGAGCTGTGAGACTCTGAACGCTCCGAGCATGAGGCTGTCTGTCCGCAGACCCTCGATGAGCATTCTGCCGAAGCCGTACCATATGAGATACGAGCAGAAGAACTGCCCGTCAAAGCGTTTCTTTTTGTAGAGAATGAGAACGAGGACGAGCGCGGTAAGATTCCAAAGCGACTCGTACAAAAAGGTCGGGTGAACGTACCGTTCAACATCCCAAACGCCCGTAGCAATGCCTGTATCAGCGTAGCTGTACAAAAGTCCCATTCGCCACGGAAGGGTAGTATCCGCGCCATATGCCTCCATATTAACAAAGTTTCCCCAACGTCCGATGACTTGTCCGATGAGGACACAGGGAGCTAAGATATCGAAAAGCTTGAGGAACGATATCTTACGTTTTTTTGCGAACAGGTAGGCGGTCAGGAGACCGGCGATGATACCGCCGTAGATCGCGAGACCACCCTCCCATATTGCGACAACATTTCGCAGAGTCTCCAAGAGGTTTTTGAAGAAGCCTCCCGAGTCGGTCACGAGATAATTGTCAAACTTAAAAATAACATAATAGAGTCTTGCGCCGATCACGCCGAAGACGATGATAAAGAACGCAAGGTCTGTCATATCGTCTGTCGAGATGCTCTCGAACCTACCGATGTGGATAGCGTAGAGGACTGCGAGTATCATACCGCAGGTTATAAGCAGACCGTACCACGCCACGGGGCGACCGAGCAGGGTGAAGGCTGTTTTATCGATATGGAACGGTTCGATACCAAGTCCGGGAAATGAAATATAGCTCATATGCCAACCTCCAATCTTCGCATAACGGCTCACCGCCGATATCGTTCCTACATTATATCACACCTCCCCCTATTTTGCAAGCGGCGTGTTGCCGCAGGCATAATCGGCGTTCGTGAAGCTGAGTATGGAAGATATCACACGAGGGAAGAGTGGAGTGTTGAGAGTGGAGCTTACTGAATTTTGTTTGAATTCCATATTTTCGCCTGTCAACTCAGCCGACCACGCGGAAGCGGTTCTCGCTGTTTTTGGTGAGGTGGAGTTCTGTCGTAGTGATACGTCCCCCTGCCTCGATCTCAACATCGTATCGTCCAAAAAAGCCCCTGAACGCACCGCCGCCGTCCGCTCCGCAGACTACCTCGGTCTCTGTGTGCCACGTCTCGCCGAACAGGCGACTCAGCGCGGCGACCGCCGGCTTCGGTGTCATGTCGAACCGCATCAGTCCACCTCTGTAGTAGTTCTCTCCTGCCTTCATGTCGCCCTGCGGCGCAAATGCCGCGTAGCCGTCTACTAAATTCCAATATACAACAGCCTCCATTTTGGGATTCGAAAACCACACCTTCATGAGGTATTCGAGAAGCTCCGCTTGAAGCTCCTCGTCCGCTTCGCTGTCCGTGTAGCACGGTATCGTCACCTCGGTTATCTGCTGCGCGAGACCGAGCCGTCCGTAGGTGTCCATGACGTTGTAGAGGTGCAGGGGGTCGTAATACGGCGCGGTCGCACGAAGCTCGTCCTCCGCACGGAAGAACATATGGAACTGCATACCGACCGCATCTATCGACGCACCCTTCATCAGCGCGCGCTCTATCTGCATATAGTACTGCCCTCTTTGGTGGTCGAACAGGCTAGTCCAGCAGTGCGATGCCTCATTTATGATAAGCTCGTTAGTCGGAAAATACCTGCGTGCGGTCTCAAAGCTCCACTCGACAACGTTCTCGTCCCAGAAGAAGCTCGTTGCGTGCCGCTTTTGTGCGTAGGTGTGGTAGTGACCACAGAACAGCTCGTTCGTGACCTCCCACCCGGGTATCCGCGTTCTGTAACGCTCCGCGCACTCTGCCATTCTTTTGTCCAAATAAAACTTTACAGAAGTCGTGTCGTCGGGAAGCCACATCGGAGACCAGACGTCGTAATTCAGGCAGTGAGCCTTTGGGGTGATACGCTTCTCCTCACAGTACTCGACACAGAGGTCTGGAGCGGGACGGCGGTATATCCTTGGTGAAGACTTATCGAAGCGCGGCTTACCCATCTCCGGTTCGAGGTCGCTCCAGTAGAACGGCACTGTAGCAAGGTTGAATATCCTCGAAAAGGTGTCGCGATAGACGGCATTTTTTTCGGCGCACTCGAACTCATCGAGCATAAAGATGTTCGCGCCGAGCTTGAAGTCGTGGTCGCGCAGCTTGACGCGGACTCTTGCGTTCGGCACGGGAGAGCCGTTTTCGTCAACGACCCAAAAAGCCGCCGTCCCCTTGCGGTCGTTCTCGATGGTATGATGAAGACGTTCATTTATGACGTCCTCGTTCGCACGGAAACTCCTCAGCAGTGCATCTCTTCGTTCGCTCATATCTATACTCCTTTGATATGCGAGTTTTTTCTAATTATACCACATATCCTCCCCCAACGCAAGTGGCGGTTTGAGACCGCGGACAAGCATATGCGGTAGTGAAGTTGAGTAGTGAAGACATCACACGAGGGAAAGGGAGAAAAGAGCGAGGATCGCCAAATTTTATTTTAATTCTACAATTTATAGTTTCATGTCGAGATTCCCTTGCGTAAAGGTAGCTGTCACCGGTCGCCATTTGTGGCGATGATGGTGACTGATGGATCGTTGCGGCTGAGGTCGGATGACGGCATTCGAAAAAATTTTTTCAATATTAGTCTTGACATTATTAAACTAATTGTGTATACTATAACAAAAAGAAAGGGGGAATTCCTGTGAGCGATAAAGAAAACACACCCACCTGTTGTCTAACACTACCACTCGTGTTGGAAAAATGGCAGGAAGACCGCCTTTCAAAAAGATTGGAACTTGCCCGTCAGATCTACAATACCTTGCTTAGGTATGAATTAAACAAGCTTAACCGTTTGAAGCAGTCTCCGCAATATTTTGAAATCCAAGAAGAAATACGCTCTGTCGACCAAACGAACCCCGAGAATAAGGTCAAACTTGAAAAATTGTATAAGCAAAGAATGAGCATCCTTAAAGATATCCTTAGAAAATCGAAATTCTCCAAATATGGTTTCAAAGAGGATGCCAAAAACTACTACAAGCATTTCAATGACAATATCGGTTCGAGTGTGGCGGTGCATGGGATCGCAACTCAGGTTTGGACTGCATTCGACAAGGTCTTGTTCGGAAATGGAAAGAAAGTTCATTTCAAAAAAATCGGGGAGATCGATTCCGTACAAGGATATTCCGCTTCGCAAGGAAAAAGCGGTGGTATCGAAATTATGTTCCGTGGGACGTACATAGAATGGAAGGGCTTGAAGTTGCCACTAAAATTGTCCCCCAAAAATGATTACGAAAACGAAATGCTTTCGCATCATGTGAAGTATGTTCGTATTCTTCGAAAGCCGGGCAGATCAAAAGACCGTTGGTATGCACAGCTTGTTTTAGAAGGGAGGCCTGCGGTAAAGCGCATCGGCGTTAGCAATGAGTCAAAGCATCACATCGGTCACGGAGCGGTAGGATTAGATATCGGTCCGCAAACGCTTGCTGTATGTTCAAATGAAAAAGTGGAACTCGTAGAGTTAGCGGACAAAGTTCAGAATATCGAAACAGAGAAACGTCTTTTACAGAGGAAGATGGATCGTAGCAGAAGAGCCACCAATCCGGATAACTACAAAGAAGACGGAACGATCAAGCGCGGTGTTAAACTAACGCACAACAGATCCAAACGATATCTCAAATTACAAAAGAGACTTGCTTACATTCAATATCAACAAGCAGAGCTCAGAAAACGTCAGCATATAGATTTAGCCAATCATTTGCTTTCACTCGGCGATATCTTTTATGTAGAGAAGATGAATTGGACATCGCTTTCAAAAAAGGTCAAAAAGACTGAGATTTCTGAAAAAACAGGAAAGTTTAAACGAAAGAAGCGGTTTGGAAAGTCTATCGCAAATAAAGCTCCGGCAACACTTATCATGATATTAAAAAACAAATGCACCTCGAGGGGAATTTGCGGCGTGAAGGAAGTTCCAACTAAGGTTAAGGCAAGTCAATATAATCACCAATCCAAAAAGTATACAAAAAAATCACTTTCACAGCGTTGGAATCATATGCCTGATGGAAATCAAATACAACGCGACCTTTATTCAGCGTTTCTCTTACAACATTATGACATAACAACAACGAATTTCGATCAAGAGTCTCTCGAAAGGGACTATCCGCGATTTGTTCAATTACACGATCAAACAATAAGATTAATATCAGAAATGTCCAAAACACCTTCAAGTATGGGCATCAAGCGAAGTATAAGCTAACATACTAAAAACGGTGCTTTCGCACCAAATTATCCGGTCGATTGTCCGTCCGAGGCTGTCGTTAATGGCAACGTAGGTTGCTTTGGCAGCAGAATAGCTTGGGAAAATAGTCAGCGCAGTGTATAACTGAAAAGCTATCTACCAAGTTACAGCACATTTTGCAATAGATTGCATCTTCTGTTTGTGCATCTTTGCCGATGCAATCCGCACGGCGTGTGCTGAGGCAAAGTAATACTTCTGATATTAAAAAATCTGAAAATATAGGATGCAATCCGCACGGCGTGTGCTGAGGCAAAGTGCATCGCGCTGTAGAACGCCGCACGTGCAGTTGATGCAATCCGCACGGCGTGTGCTGAGGCAAAGTGTCCGCTGTTATCTCGTCCAGATACTCCGACATTGATGCAATCCGCACGGCGTGTGCTGAGGCAAAGGAGATTCTCGAAATGGCGTTCGAGCTTGTCCGCAGATGCAATCCGCACGGCGTGTGCTGAGGCAAAGAAATATCTAAAATCGCTTTTGGGCTATGTCAACGGATGCAATCCGCACGGCGTGTGCTGAGGCAAAGCGGCGTGATAGCGGAAGTACGGCTTGCCGTCCTTGGATGCAATCCGCACGGCGTGTGCTGAGGCAAAGTGTTGCAACGTTGGCAAATTGTGATACCGCGTTTGATGCAATCCGCACGGCGTGTGCTGAGGCAAAGCACTCGATGATACGCATGGACGGCATTCCGGAAGCGATGCAATCCGCACGGCGTGTGCTGAGGCAAAGGCAAAGATAGCCTATGTAAAGCTCATAATCGCGCCCGATGCAATCCGCACGGCGTGTGCTGAGGCAAATGCACAGATAGACTATGTAAAGCTCATAATCGCGCCCGATGCAATCCGCACGGCGTGTGCTGAGGCAAAGCGCTCGACTGACCTACAAGGTGAGCCGTGGACGTGGATGCAATCCGCACGGCGTGTGCTGAGGCAAAGATATGTGCCTCCATCGTAATTTGGTTTGTATAATGATGCAATCCGCACGGCGTGTGCTGAGGCAAAGGGTAAAAGCGTTATAGAATCGCTGATACCGTTACGATGCAATCCGCACGGCGTGTGCTGAGGCAAAGCGAAAGTATTTTCTGCCGACCGCCGATGACGAGCGATGCAATCCGCACGGCGTGTGCTGAGGCAAAGATCGTGAGCGTTTTTCTGCGGATTTCCGGCTATCGATG
>CAYSKU010000067.1:0-11916 GCA_964431775.1 uncultured Ruminococcus sp.
CCTTCATGTTGTCGGGCATCTCACGCTTTACGGGGCAACGTACAGCGTTCGCCATACGATCCGCAAAGGCGCAGATGAACTCGATATCGTTTATCATGTGGTCAGCCTTCATCAGCGCGAGGGTGTCGTAGGAATTGTGTATAGTCGCAACGTTTCCTCCGGCGGCACGTGCAAACGAGATCGCCGGTATACCCTTGTCCGCAAACGGTGTGGAGTCACTGGAGTATACATCCTGATACGGCGCGACCTGGAAGCCCTTTTCGAGACCGAGGTAGGACGTATAGCCGACCAGCTCGTTCTCGGACGTGCAGCAGGCGATGAAGCGACCCATGATAGAGCCGATCATGTCGAGGTTTATGTTCAGTACGACAGACGAAAGCTCCTCCTCGTGCGCGGCAACGTATGCCTTGGAGCCGAGAAGACCGCGCTCCTCACTTCCGCAGAAGATGAAGCGCAGACTGTAGCGGTGCGGATGGCTCGTGAAGTATTCCGCGAGACCGAGCAGACCTATACAGCCGGACATATTGTCGTATGCACCCTGCGAGAGGGAGGTCGTGTCGTAGTGTGCCGTGAAGACGATCCTTTCGTCTGTTTCACCTGGCATATCGAAGACGACGTTGCGTGAATTTCCGACGTACTCGTCCTGATCGATGACGATACGAACGTTCTTTGTGTCCTGCTCAACGAGACGGATCGCGTTCTTTGCGTTTATGTTGACACCAGCGATCTTCGGATTATCCGCACGAACGAAGGAACGAAGCTCCTTCTGATCGATATCGAAGTCCGCATAGTTTGCGTTTCCGTCGTAGGTGATGAAGCCGAGCGCACCGTTCTCTGTCAGATCCTTGTACGTCCACGCACCCATACCGGAGTCAACGAGGACGATACGTCCCTTGACCTGCGACATAGAGACCTTGTCGTTCGAGGGCATATACATGAACGGAGCTTCAACGTCGTGACAGCCGCAGTTGAGATAGCCGCGACACTCGAACTCAACGCCGTCTGCGTAAAGCTTTGCGGTCTTCATCGTAGCCATCTGTACCTCGAAATCCTCGAGGTGAGCTTCAAGTCCAAGCTCCGCACAGCAGTCGCGCAGATAGTTCGCCGCACGAAGCTCCTCGTCGGAGCCGCCCGTATGGACGTAGGCGGTATCACGGAATATCTGCATTACCTTTTCTTTTGTCATGATGGTCATCCTTTCAATGCGAAGGTATTTTAGGTATCTCTATTATACCGTATCCGCCGTGAAGTTTCAACCCTTTTTCGAGACAATAAGCCGACATCGTGCAGTTTGCATAACACGAGCCGTCAGCAGACCGGAGCTGCACGAACTCCACCCTCGTAGGATACCTTCCGACCCAAACTGCACGAACTCCACCCTCGTGGGATCGCTTCCTACCCAAACTGCACGAACGCCGATGCCTGCCCGGCGGCTCAGCCGACCCGATGCCTGCCCGGCGGCTCAGCCGCCCCTGTGACAGAATCAATAAATAAAAAAGCAAAAAAACACAAAAATATACAGGTTATGTCTTGAAAAATATGGTGGGTTGTGGTAGAATAGAGCCAAGTATATCGATGGACACGTTTTGCGGCTTCGGAGGGGGTAAAAATGGACGTAAGAGTTAAGGTCGAAGACCCCGAACGACTCATTCCTCCGCTCCTCTCACTGCTCGACGAAACGCCGTCCGTGCCGCTGGTGATCAGCGGAGGCAGCATGACGCCGTTCCTTGTCCACGGTCGTGACGTCGTCTACCTGTCAAAGCCTGCGCCGGACAAACCACCGAAGCGCGGCGATATGATACTCTATCGCCGTGACAACGGAGCGTATGTCCTGCATAGGGTGCTTCGTGTGGAGCGCGGACTGTATACGATGCTCGGTGATGCACAGACCTGTCCCGAAAGAGGCATACGCCCCGATCAGGTGCTGGCTGTCGTCGATCGTGTCAGACGAAAGGGTGTGATACTGCATCGGGGAAGCTTCCTTTGGAGCTTCTTCGAGGGTGCGTGGCTTTGGGTCGTACCTCTCCGACCCGTACTCGTCAGAGGCTACGATATCATCAAAAAAATCATCAAAGGAGTTCTATGAAAGTCAGTGATCAATTCATTTTACGCACGATTGCCGATGAAAATCTGCTGATACCTGTAGGAAACGCGGCGATTTCGGTAAAGGGTCTGATCGCGCTGTCAGAATCCGGAGTGCTTCTTTACAACAAGCTCAAGGAGGGCTGCTCTCGTGACGACCTCGTCACCGCGCTGACCTCCGAGTACGACGTCACGCAGGACGAAGCCGCACGTGACACGGATGCGTTCCTCGGTCGGCTTCGTGAGCTCGGTATCCTCGAGGAAGACAAAAATGAAGACCTCGACTAAACGGTACATACCGTCCCTCGTCGCGCTTCTGCTCACACTCTCCCTCTGCGCCTGTACTAATGCCAATGTAGCCGATGCCGTGACGACTGATACTTCGTCAAATGCCGCAAGCTCGGACGTAGCCACGGTGACGCCTACCGCGCCGATATCGTTCCCTCTGTCACTTGAGGGCGGAGCGATAGAGGTCGATAACGTCCTTCGCTACAGCGGTACGAACCCCGACGCCGGTTGGGCTGATGCTACCGATGCAGTCGCGCTGACTGTCAGAAATAATTCTGCCTCTCAGCTCACGTCCGCTTCGTTCAGCATGACCCTCACGGACGTTGATACGGGCGAAAGGGCAGAGCAGAGCTTCACACTCAGTGAGCTTCCGGCAGGAGGAGTCGCCACGCTCATCGCCAAGGAGAACGAGACCGTCTCAAACGCGCTCGTCTGTACAGACCTCCGTCTCACGGGGGCTGTCTTCGATACCCCGATGCTACCTGGAGGTATCCTCGTTTCGACCGACGGAATTACGGTGACTATCACCAATACGTCGGAGAACGAGCTATCTAATATCGATGTTTACTGCCGAAATGTATTTGACGGGACATACTTCGGTGGTGCAGCATACAAATATTCTGTTGAAAAGCTGTCGAGCGGAGAGTCGGCGGTCGTGACTGCCGATGAGTGCTTCCTCGGTGAGGTCGCCGTCGTTCGAGTTTCGACAAATTGAAATGAATGTGAGGAAAGCTATGAAAAAATATGTTAAGCCGGAGCTGTTCTACGAGCAGTTCGAGGTGTCACAGCATATTGCATCATGCAGCGGCGAACAACTTGACTTCGGTTCCACAGAGACTTGCAGTGTCAAAGATGGTCCGTTTGCGGGATTTTTTTGCGGCAGTCATTGTTCTACTGATGTGACTGGGGTGGAAATTGAGGATTATTGCTACACAAACGGAGAGGATGGTATGTCTCTCTTTACTTCCTAAATGTCCATGCTTTCTTTTGAGATCGCCGGTGTCACCATAGAGCTTGACTCCCCCATGGAATGGGCGGAGGACAGAGCCTTCACACCGTTTTTGAAGCACGTGACCTGCCCCGACTATCGCGTTCGCTTCTCCGAGGTCGAAACGCTCCCCCCTATTCCGGCGGACGTTCTTCACGAGGATAACTGCTACCGCGTTCATCCCGACGGTCACGGCGGCTACGTCCGTAGCTTCTTTAACGCACCCTCCGACCTCACCGCCTACTCCCTCGCAAGGTACGACCTACAGGGCGGTACGGTGCAGATCGACTTCCTGCCAAAGGGACGTGTGTGCGTTTCGGAGCTTCGGAACAGCTTCTTTCATATCGGCTTCGAGGCTATGCTCATCCGAAAAAAACGTATCTGTCTGCACGCTTCGTGTGTACGGACGGAATACGGCGGACTCCTTTTCTCGGGTGTCTCGGGGATCGGAAAGTCCACTCAAGCGGAACTGTGGTGCAGCTATCGCGGCGCACGGCAGATAAACGGCGACCGACCCGTGCTGTCCGTCTCCGACAGCCTGCTCGCGTGGGGTTCACCCTACGCCGGCTCGTCCGACTGCCATGTCAACGAGAGCGTTCCCATACGTGCGATAATAATGCTCGCACAGTCTGCGGAATGCTCACTTCACCGTCTCTCCGTCGTCGAGGCGTTCCATGCCGTCTGGCAGGGCGTGACGATGTACAGCTGGGATCGTGACTTCGTTGAGGAGGCGTACCGCCTGACGGTCGCACTCCTCGAGCGCGTCCCCGTCTACAAGCTCGCCTGTACCCCCGACGAGAGAGCCGTCCGACTTTTGGAAAGCGAACTACGAAAGGAAGACCGCATATGAATCTGCCGACAAACAGCGGCAGACCGCTTACCGACTACCTGTACGCCAAGGCAAGCCGAGCGCATATCCCCCTGAACGGCACGTTCGAGCTGTCACCGGTGTGCAACTTCAACTGTCGAATGTGCTACGTTCGACAGACCCCCGAGGAGGTCGCGCACAGTCCGCGCCCCATATTGGAGCTTGACGACTGGCGCAGACTTGCACGTGAAGCACGTGACTCGGGTATGCTCGAGCTTTTGCTGACCGGAGGTGAACCCCTCCTTTGGCACGACTTTTGGACGCTCTACGAGGAGCTTTGCGACATGGGCTTTCTCGTGTCGATAAACACGAACGGCTCACTCATCGACCGCACCGCGATAGAACGCTTCCGAAGACGACCGCCGCAAAAGCTCAATATAACGCTGTACGGAGCAGGAGACGAGTCGTACTACCGCCTCTGCGGCGCACATGACGCCTTTGATCGGGTAGATCGTGCCGTTCGCGGACTTCTTGCGGAGGGACTGACCGTCCGTCTCAATTGCTCACTTACACCGTATAACGCGGACGACCTCGACCGCATAGTCGATTACGCCCGCGAAAGAAACACAGTGCTGTCAACAGCGACCTATATGTTCCCCCCTGTCAGACGAGACCCGACCGGCTTCGGCGATAACGACCGCTTCACGCCGGAGGAGTCCTCCGCGTATCTTTTACGGTATCTGCGGCGCGACAGAGGAGAGGAACGCTTCCGTACCTACGTAAAGAGCCTTCTCGAGGGCTGTGCCGACCCACCGGGGCTTGAAGCGGACTGCGCGGACAACGCAAGCGCAGACCAAAGCGAGCATATCCGCTGTCGCGCCGGACGCGCCTCCTTTTGGATAACGTGGGACGGACGGATGCTCCCCTGCGGAATGCTGCCGAAGCCGGAGATCGACGTAAAAGAACGATCGTTCGCGGAGGCATGGGAGCTTCTTTGGAGGGCATCAGCCGAGGTCACGCTTTCCGGCGTGTGCGGAGGCTGCCCGAACCGCGGTATATGCCACCCCTGCGCCGCTATCGCTTACGCGGAAACGGGCAGTCATTCGGGGATACCGACCTATCGGTGTCACGCGGTGCGGCATATGTGCGCGCTTGCACGAGAAATGTCAGCGGCGGAGGACTCTGCCGCGGAGCAAATTCTAAAGAATTTACCGGGAGGTAGATCAAATGAGCATACTTAAAAAGCAATTGTCCGTTATTCTTGCCGTATGTATGCTGTTCGGCGTAGTGCCGATCACGGCTCTCGCAACGGACAGACACAACGAATTCTATGCCGATAACGCGGAGTACTTCGCCGCCGGCATTGGACAGGTTGTTGACTCGGCGGTCAACAAGCAGTCCTATGAGCCGAGTACGGTGGAGGAGACCGAGCGTGCGGCATCGAGCGGAACGACCTCCGGTCAGCCCTTTATCTCGGGAACAGGCGGAATCCAAAAGTTCCGCATTCCTGCGATAGTTACGCTGAATGACGGTACATTGGTCGCGGCTGCCGATGCGCGTTACGGTCATGGTAGTGACGGCTTTAATATCGATACTATAGTTTCCACTTCTACGGATAACGGTAAAAATTGGAGCTATACATTTGCGAATTACATTGCCGACTACAAAGATTCAGAAGATACCAAGGCGGCTACGTTCATCGACCCTGCTCTTGCCGTAAAGGGCGACACGCTCTATATGCTTATCGACCTTTATCCCGGACAGACAGAGAGTAGTACCTGTATTCGAGTTTCGGAAGCCGGAACGGGATACGATGATGACGGTAACTTAAAGCTCAGCACGAACGGCTGTAAGAGTGACAGTACATATGCTTACTATCTCAAAGACGGTAAGATATATGACTATGCTACAAATACCGATCAGGGCTATACCGTTGATGCATATTTCAATGTTTCAAAGGATGGCAAGTCCATAGGAAATCTGTTCACCTATGAACAGACCGGCTTCTATGTGCTTCAGACGAGCTATCTGTATCTGACGACCTCCAAGGATGGTAAAACATGGTCTGAGCCTGTTATGCTGAATCCGCAGGTCAAGAAGGATGAAGACAAGTTCTACGGTGTCGGACCCGGCGCGGCTCTTGTCACCTCTACCGGACGTATTATTTTCCCCTGCTACACGCACGATCAGTCCAAGGGGGAAAATTCCGGCAATTATTACGATGAGCATACCAGTGTTATCTATTCGGATAACAACGGTGCGACATGGGAACGCAGTGAAGAAATAGATGAATATTCCTCCGAAGCGGCTTTGGTAGAGGTAGACGGCAGAATATATATGTTCGTTCGAAATCCCTCGTACACAAGCTACTATTATTCGGATGATGGTGGCGAAACGTGGTCTGATCGTAGATCGACCGGTTTGAGCTATACTACAACGTGTCAGCTGTCGGCTATGGTATATTCCAAGCTGATAGACGGCAAGAAAGCTATCCTGCTCTCCGCTCCGACCAGTAATCGAACCAACGGAAAGATATTTGTCGGTCTTGTGGACGAAAATAAGAGCATAGAGTGGAAGTATACCTATTCTGTAAACACCGGAACGTATCAGTATTCCAGTCTGACAGAGCTAAAGGACGGTACTGTTGGTCTGCTGTATGAAAACGGAGGTGCTTCGATAGCCTACACGAGCCTCTCTATCACCGATATTGCAAAGGGTGCGGAGATCGGGCAGACTATTACAACACCGACAACACCGACTACAGCTACAGTGACCGACCCGACTACCAACGTTTCCGTTACTGCGGATGGAGTCGAGGCTGTAGCTGTTGAAAAGAAGGACTCTACTCCTGCAAGCGGCTATACTAAGTCCGTTACCTATAGCATCACTGTAAATAACGGAGAATATACCGGTGCGGCTAAGGTAGAGCTTCCTGTCGATGACGTATTCGCAGACTGCGATTCCTTTATCGGTCATGTCGGTTCTGATCCCTTTACGGTAACGAAGACCGGCAATAAGTTCATCTGCGAAGTTCCGCATTTCTCCGACGTAACGATCTCCGGTCGAGCAGCTGCTATTACAGAAGAAGTTGCTGTAGATATAGCTGTCGGCGAGACCAAGACCTATACCATCGCGGGGACTAATTATAAGGGTTCTGACGAGATAACCTCTCCCGATACAAATGTCGCATCGATGACAGTAGACGGAAAGGAGCTCGTTGCGGCAACGGAAGGTACGAAAGCAGATACTATAACATACTACAACTTGCTCGGATTAGGCAATTGGAGTAACAACACGTGGCTAAAGACAAATTACTACTATTATCTTGCCGATGATGGTCAGTATTATCCTGTGTATGCTCGTAGGACTAGTTTTGATGGAACTTACTACATTGGCTACTCAGAGACAGATTCCGCGAGTGACGTTGAGAAGATAGATCGAGCTACGAACAGGAGTACTCAGATCAACTACCTCTACACCACGACCGGTACACCGGAAGTTCCTGCATCTACCACAGTCACTATAACCGGTGTTCATGCAGGTACTACCGAAGCGATCGTAGGTACGACCAAGTATACTATCAACGTTGGTTACGCTGAAAAAACGCTCACTATCCGGCAAGGCGATAGCGTGACCTGCACCGAGAACGGTAATGTTGAACTCGAGAGTAGCTACATAGGCTTTACTGTTTCCTATGACAGTACCGCCAAGGAGCTGACCTTTACCGCCGGTGACACCGTAGGCACATACGGACCTCACTCTATCGGTGACACAAAATACACTATCAAGGTAGTAGATACCCCTGTGTGTGTTGATTCATCGAATTCTCCGTTTGTTCCTGCTTCCGGTAACTCATTATCTGGAACAACAAGTGACTACACCGGAAAGCCTATAACCAAGCTGACGATCTCCAAGGATCGAACCTATGATATCGATCTGTCCGATGTTGCATCAGGTGGAACATGGAGTTCGCTTGATGAAAGCATTGTTACTGTCGATCAGAACGGTGTTGTGACGCCTGTTGCTACTCCCGATGGAGTGACTACGGATACCGTAACATATGTAACCTATACCGTTGACGGTGAGAGCTACACCATTCCTGTAGTCGTAATGGGTGTTGTAGGTGAAGATACTATTCCGGACGATACTACACACGGTAGTGGTACGACTAACGTGTATGTTGCAGAGATACTGGATACCGATGTATACTACAATATCAATGTAGACCCGAAAAAATTCATCCAAACTCAGGAAGGCGAAGTTATTTATCTGTCGTTTGTAACTGAAGAAGGAAAGTCAGAGGAATCCAATGCTAACCGTCAGGGATTTGCGCTCAATTTCTTTGGCAGAGAATACGATGGATATGCATTGACCTATATGAGTGCCACAAACTCCAACGGTCAGTACTTTGCAATATATGACGAAGATGAAAATGGTAATAAGGTAGATGTTGAAGATCTGGATGTGTGGAATCCGACACAACAGGCTAATTCCGCAATCAAGATGCAAAAAAGATACTGTTGGTCTCCTGATGAATTGAAAGCACTTTTGAATGCTGCGATCGCTGAGCCTAACAGATATCATGGTACGAACGGTTTTACTCGATACGGAACAGAAACAACACAAGCTGTAAATACGTCTATGACGTTCCGTTCACGTAAGCTTCCGACCCTTACCAAGGAGATCGTATCTGTTGATGGAAAACCCTATGTTGAAGGAATGACCGCAAAAAGTGGAGATGTTATCAAGTTCAAGGTCACTGTCACTCAGTATGTAACGCCCACAGATGAAGCGATAACGTATACCAATGATAAGCTTACCGATAAGCTGACGAGAGGTGACGAGTTAACACTCAGTGGTTCGTCTAACACCAGTAATTTCTTGAGTGATGGTGCTGTGTCTTCCGAGAAGACCTATACCTATGATGTGTCTTATACGATAACGGATTCAGATCTCGATACGATGATAACGAATACCGCTACACTTGAATACAAATATAGTGCTAAGTATAGTACGGGTACGTTCGCCGGCAATGCCGAAGCCTCCGCAAAGATCACCGCAACAGAGTATACTCCCACGGATTATGTTATCGACTTCGGTCTTCCGATAGATATACATATTGACGGATGGGGTACAACAAATGTTAAAGATATCAGCGCGAAGTACGCGAATGTTACTATCGACGGTGACCATAACAAAGGTTATGATATCACCTACACTCCGAATACCATTCTTCCGGAGGCTGATACAGTTACCATGACGAATGCCGCCGGTGCGGAATTCAAATTCAATGTCTATCCCGCCACCACCGTCTACTACGAAGAAGGCTTCATCAACTGGGGTAACGATTGGACAGGTGCGACCAAGCCCACCACCACGCAGACCACCGAAAAGCTCGGTTCGCATACGAACAACTACGGCTACGACCCTGCTTACGACAATGCTAACGCCTCCTCCACCGATGCCTCCACAGGTACTCGCGGTGCTTCCGGCTCGTTCACCTTCACCGGAAGCGGCGTACAGGTCTTCGCAAACTGCACAAGTGGCGGCTCGAACTATGTTGCAGTGCAGATAAAGGATGCGGACGGCGCGATCAAGTTCATCGGCTTCGTTGACACCAACGTTGCCGCAGGTGACACGAGCGCGACCACCGGTCAGACCGGCAGCATTGCAAGCCTTCCCATCGTATCCCTTGTCGATGTCACGAATCTTCCGCACGGCACATACACCGTGACCATCACAAAGATCGCAGATACAAAGACCGTCAATATCGATGGTATCCGTATCTTCAACACGATATCGGATTCCACGATATTTAAGGAAGACCTCGAGGATGCCCCGGTATTCTACGAACTCCGTGATGCTGTGCTGAATGTACTTGGCGTAAAGGATGAAAATGACCAGAATCCCACAAGCGTGGATTACAAGGAAAAGCTTTACGAACAGGTCTACAATGAGGTAAATGGTTCGGCGGCTATCATTACTGATGAAAGCGTGACCTACGCTGAGTCCGATACCCTCACCGACCTCGTCGATAACGGTCCGAAGAACGAGCTGTTCCTGTACAAGGATCAGACCCTTACCTTTAAGGTAACGACCAATCGTATGATGCAGCTCGGCATGAAGGCTCCGCAGGGCGAGACAGATGTTGAGATCACCGTGAATGGTAGCGCGCTGTCAACGAACAAGATCACATCCTCCGTTGATATGTTCTACGCTCTGAACGAGAAGCCGAATGCAGAGACCACCTACACCGTTTCCGTAAAGAACACAGGCGATAAGCTCCTCTCCGTGACCCTCCTCAAGATATGTGACGACCCGAACGCGGCGTTCGTTCCGTTCTCCGCTTCGGATATCGCAGACCTTGTCGGCTACAAGTCCGAGAATCAGCTTCCGTTCGAGCCCGAATGCGACGATGCGGCTCTGAACATCGTCTTCAAGACCATTGACGGTACTACTTTGACAACTCTCAAGCTGGTCAAAAACGGTAGTGTCGGAGGTACGGCTGTTCTTTCAAAGGATACCGTTAGAAAAGCGGTACTCGCCGAGCTCGAGCAGCTGGGCGACTACGTCCTCCCCGATACGTTCGAATTTGAGGATATCGAGGTCGCTTACGGTACTACGAAGAACGTAGAGCTTTACGTCACCCTCGAGACCTCCGAGCTTCCCACCACCGACGATGACGACAGCTTCGACTTCGATTACTTCGCATGGCTCCGTCAGATAGAGTATCTGCGCCGCCTCGATGAGAAGCGTAAGGAAGAAGCAGCCGCAAAGGAGGATACGAAGGTAGAGGTCGAGACCGAACCCGAAACTCCGGCTGGATCCACCGTTCCTGCACCCGAGAAGCCCGAGCTTCCGTTTAACGATATAGCGGAGAGCGACTGGTACTTCGAGGATGTACGCTACGCTTACGAGAACGGTCTGATGATCGGTACGTCCGACAGCGAGTTCACTCCCGAGCAGCTCGTCAACCGTGCAATGCTCGTTACCATTCTTTGGAGACTTGAGGGCAGCCCGACAGTTGATGCTACCTCCGATTTCACCGACGTACCCGACGGTGAATGGTACAGTGAGGCAGTCAAGTGGGCAGCTGCGAACGGTCTCGTCAACGGCTACGGTGACGGCAGGTTCGGACCTCTTGACGACCTGACACGTGAGCAGATCATGGCGATCCTCAATCGCTACGCCGACTATAAGGGTCTGACGGACGGCATAACAGTACCCATGCTTCCGGCATACACCTATAGCACGTGGTCTGAGAACAACGTGATCTGGGCAGATATGTGCGGTATGCTTGCGAATATCGGTAAGGATGTCACCGACATGACGGCGGCAGCCGACCGTGCCGAGATGGCGGCATATCTGAGACGCTTTTGCGAAAATATCGTAAAGTAAGTCTGACAAAACGAAAAAGTGCGATACGGACTATCCGTACCGCACTTTTTTTTGCGCCAAAATGCTCCTCTCGTACATTATTTATACAAAATGATGAATTACAGATGAATTTATGTTACAGTTTTATTTCATTTGCATAAAACCTGTTGCAATCGAAACGGAGGTGTGATATCATTATCTCGCGGCGGACGAAAGAACGTGTTCGCCGTAGAGACCAAGACAAAAATGGAGGATACTATGGATCTTGTAAAGAAGCTTATCGGTACCTCACTTGCGGCAATGATGGTCGCAGGGAGCGGTACAACGATCTTCGCTAAAAACTATGACGACGTTGACTCCGACCACAAGGCAA
>CAYSKU010000068.1:0-11706 GCA_964431775.1 uncultured Ruminococcus sp.
ATTTCGCCGCCGATCTCAAAGTTCAAGACCTTTTCATTCTTGGAAAGTTTCTCTGCGGCACGGTCGAGCACCGAGCAGAGCTTTTCTTCCTTGACCGGCTTCATCAGATAGTGGAGCGCTGCAACCTCGTAACCCTCGGATATGTAATCGGAGTAGCCCGTGATGAAAACGATCTGAACGGTATCGTTGTTCTTACGGAGCTGCTTCGCCATCGTTACGCCGTCCATTGCTCCCATTTCAATGTCCAGGAGCAGAATATCGTAGTCGCTTTCCTCTGCATAGTGGAACAGGAAGTTCTCAGCAGAAGTAAAGGTATCAGTATGTACCACGTGACCGGCTTCTGCCGCCCAACGATCGACCATACTCAAAACATATCGTCTGTCTGCATTGGAATCGTCGCAGATCGCGATCTTGTACCTCATGCTCTCACCGTCCTTGTCATTTCAATATATCAAAGCCGAGCTCGGTATGCTCGTTTCCGCAGGAATACTTCGTATTTCAAGGGGAAATTCTGAAGTATAGCGCAAAAAGCTCCGCTATCTGTGCGTATCTCCTTCTTTTTCAAACACGCCCTAAATGATATCCATAGCTCCTCACCGCGTCAGCGTACATACACATTCGACGTGCCGTGTCATCGGGAACATATTCACCGGCTCAGCCGACAGCAAGGTGTAGCCGCCGCGAACGAGGTGCGCGAGATCCCGTGCCATAGTCTGCGGATTGCACGAGACGTATACGAGCCGCTTTGGCGCAAGTCTCAGCAGACCGTCACGCATACCGTCCGAAAGACCTGCACGAGGCGGATCGACTACGACAAGCTCCGGTGGGTAGGAGCCGCCGCGACCGTCCGGTATACGACCGTCAAAAGAAGCCGCATCGGCACAAACGAACGATATGTTCGAGAGTCCGTTTCGCTCCGCGTTCGCACGTGCCGCCTCTATCGCGGCACGGTCAAGCTCCACGCCGAAAAAGTGCGCGTCCGGGAAGCGTTTTGCAAGCACCAGACCAAACGCGCCGGAGCCGCAGTACAGGTCGGCGGCATAGGAGAACGTCTGCTCGGCCGCAAAGTCGCAGACCTTATTCATGAGCAGCTCGACCGCATCGCGATTGACCTGTCGGAAGCTCTCGGACGAAAAACGCATCGATACCCCGAGATATTCCTCCGTGACAGAGGCAGAGCCGCCGTTCTCACCCGATATGCGGACCACGTCACGTACCGCCTCGAACCGCTTCGTCAGCAGAGCGCGAAACGGCTCGATAGGACCGTCCGTTGACGAGGTGTACAGTGAGACCGTGATACCTCCGTCACTCGACAGACGGACGAACAGCTCGGTAGGGGAGAGCGGAGCTACCGTATCTATGTGATCGTTAACGTACCTGACGAGCTCGTTCATCTCCTCCGTGCAGAGGTGACAGTACGTAAACGGAAGCACCTCGTGCGAGGAGCGCGCATTGTAGCCGAAGGCACGTGCAGAGCTGTCGTAGTGCAGACCGATCTTGTTCCTGTAGCCGGTACGAGCAGAGGTACTGCACACCTCACGTACAACGTCGGGGGAGAGACCCACACGGCGCAGTGCGGAGCGGACACAGCCGTATTTTACCGCATTTTCGTATTCGTAGGTGACGTGACATAGCGTACAGCCGCCGCAGCTTCCGAAGTCGGCGCATACGGGAGCTATACGGTGTACAGACCTGTCGAGCAGTCGGTCGCACCGACCGATCGCGTAGTTCTTTCGGGTATCGGTTATGGTAACGTCCGCGACATCTCCCGAGACGAGACCGGGTATAAAGACCGCCATACGGTCGAGACGTGCAAAGCCGTCTCCGTTCTCGTTGGTATCCGTGATCGCGAGACGGTGCTTCTGTAGTGCTTCCGACATTTTTGTTAGTTCCTCCGTGACCGCGCAAGGGTCTTCCGACATCATTATTATAAAGCATACCATTATTATAGTATACCGCTCCCTTTATGTCAACCCACCGTGCAGCCTGAGCGCAAACAGTCATCGGGGCGGCGTGACGCCGCAGACGGTCATCGGCGCACGTGAAGTTGAGATCGGAAGAAGTCCCACGACAATGTTATTGGTGCAGGATCGGTCTATAGAACGTTTGCACAGGACATAATATTTTTTTCGCCAACGTGTATATTTGCGGAAAAAATATCAAAAATAAGAACGTGACGTTTATCACAATGCCTGTATACGATCTGGAAAGGATGAGGAGTATTGAAAAGCATAACATATCAGATAAGGGATAAGAACGGACTTCACGCACGACCGGCAGGAAAGCTCGTTCGGTGCGCCGAGCGTTTTTCCTCCGAGATAACCGTCGAGCGAAACGGCGAACGAGCGGACTGTAAAAAGCTCTTCTCACTGATGCGCCTCGGCATAAAGCCATACGAGACAGTCACCGTGTCTGCCGAGGGAGAGGATGAGGAGGAGGCGGTGCGGAGTCTGCACGAGACGATGCTTCGGGAGGGACTGTAAAAGGTAGAGCTTAGGAGGAACTATGGATATCATTTACGGAAAGGGAGCCTCCGGCGGTATCGCCGCGGGAGTGCTGAGGATCGTACGTCGGAGCAGACCCGTGCGTGAGACCTGCACAGACGTTGATGCGGAGCTTGCAGGACTTCGTGCCGCCTTCGAGAGCGCGGAGGATGAGCTGTCGAGACTGTACCGCGAGGCTGTCGTAAGGGTAGGGAAAAGGGAAGCGGAGATATTCGAGCTCCATAAAATGATGCTCGAGGATGATGAGCTTCACAGCGTTGCCGAGAGCCTTATAAAAAACGAGCATAGCAGCGCGGAGAACGCCGTCTGTCGTGCAGGAGAGCATATCGCGGAGTCTCTCGAAAATGCCGAGGACGACTATATGAAGGCACGTGCGGCAGATGTCCGCGCCGTATGTGAGCGTGTGTCGGAGCTGCTCTGCGGAAACGATAACGGAGGTAGCTCATCCTCACTGACCGAGCCGTCCGTGCTTGCGGCAGCCGACCTGACACCTGCCGAAACGGTCATGCTCGACCGAAAAAAGGTACTCGGCTTCGTGACGGAGGTCGGGAGCATAGACTCCCATACCGCGATACTTGCACGGACTATGGGTATTCCTGCCATAGTATCTGTGGGAGTGCTTCCCGACAGCTATGACGGCTGTCCGGTCGTGCTTGACGGAAACGAGGGAGTTCTGTACGTCGAACCGGACGAGGGGACGGAGGATCGCCTGACCGCAGCAATGCACGAGGAGGAAAGCGAACGTTAAAGACTCGAGCATTTTCGCGGAAAAACGTGCATACTTTCGGACGGTACACGTGTCACCGTGAGCTCAAACGTCGGAGGACTGTCCGATATAGAGGAAGCGATACGCTGTGACGCAGAGGGTATCGGACTGTTCAGAAGTGAGCTTTTGTTCATGGGACGCACCTCACCGCCGACCGAGGAGGAGCAGTTCGAGATATATAAAAGGGCGGCACAAATGACGAACGGACACGAATGTGTGATACGTACACTCGATGTCGGCGCAGATAAGCAGATAGACTATCTGAGTGGCGACAGAACGGAGAAGAACCCCGCGCTCGGTCTTCGCGCCATACGCCTGTGTCACGTACAGCCGGAGCTTCTGCGGACACAGCTCCGCGCACTGTACCGCGCCGCCTCCTTCGGCGAGCTGTCCGTCATGCTTCCGCTCGTCGTGCTTCCCGAGGAGGTACACGAGGCACGAGCCATAGCAAAGGAGGTGCAGGACTCACTGAACGCGGAGCACGTGCCGTTTGGCAGAGTAAAGCTCGGCGTGATGATCGAAACCCCCTCTGCCGCCATACTGTCGGATCGACTTGCCCCTCTTTCCGACTTCTTCTCCATCGGCACGAACGACCTCATACAGTATACGATGGCGGCAGACCGCGAGGATCCGAACGTAGCCTACCTCACAGCTACACTTCCCGAAAGTGTGCGCCGACTCATATGTACGGTCTGCGACTCCGCAAAGCGTGCCGGTATACCGGTCGGCGTGTGCGGTGAGCTTGCGGCAGATACGACCGAGACCGCGTTTCTCATAAGAGCCGGCGTAACGAAGCTGTCGGTCACACCGCCGTCGATCCTCCGCGTAAGGGAGAGCGTCATGCGCGAAGCACACCGCGATACAGTCGCAACGTAAAAACGAGAAACGGGAGAGCCTGCCAAAGGACTCTCCCGTTTTCAATTCCGTCATATCGCGACCTTTCTCGTGTTATTGCGGTATTCGGTCGGCGAGACACCCGAGGCATGACGGAACGCACGACTGAAATTGTAGACACTCGAAAAGCCGCAGCTCTCCGCGATGCTGTGTATCGGAAGATGCCCCTCGGCGAGGAGCTGACGAGCTTTTTTGTTCCGCAGATCGAGTATGTACTGCTTCGGTGTCATCGCGAAGTATTCGCGGAACACACGTCGGAAATATACCTCACTTATACCGAGATGAGCGGCGATCCGCGCATTGCAGAGGGTCGGGTCGGAATAGCTCTGCTCGATGAACGAAGCAGCACCTGCCGCTATGTGATCGACACATTGGTTCTCGTCCGCGATACCGCCGAGTATGTCGTAGAGGATAGCAAAGCACCGTGCCTTGCTCCGACCGAGCAGAAAAAGCTCACGAAGCTGCTCGTACTGCTTCAGATATACCTCCGGATGACCGAGCGGAAACGAAACGGGTGAGTCGAGCGTGAATTCGGGCGTGCATTGTACGTTTATGACCGGAAACATCCCCGTTGCATCACCGTAGAGCGAGTAGTCGTGTCCCTTTGGAAGAAGCACCATGTGTTCGCGATCGGAAATTACGGATATTCCGTTTTGATGATAGGTTATCTGACCGCCGTAGCAGAGCGTGATACCGAAGCTGCCTCTGTCACGCATCTCCAGCTGACGACCGACAGGAGAATCTACGGTGAATACCTCGTCTATAGAGGTGACGATCATTCCGTCAAGCATACGTCAGTCTCCTTTTTCTTCATTGTACATAATATTATACTCCTTACGACTGAAAATGCAATCACAAAAAACGAAAAAGTATCGGAAATGTTAAAGCAAGTATGTTTTTGCTATTGTACTTGACAGACCCGACCGCTATAATAAAGCTATAGTCGCAGGGTATGACGTAGCCTGCGAAAAAATACGTTCTCCGCTTGGAGACATATATAAGGAGGAAAGCATGAGATTTGAAGATAAGGTCGCACTGTTCAGCGGAGCGGCATCGGGAATGGGATACCTGACAAGTGAATGCTTTGCAAGAGAGGGCGGCTGTGTCGTCATGACCGACATAGACAGGGAGGCACTCGACAGAGCGGTCGAGCGTGTCAACGAGATACGCCCGAGCTGCGCGGTCGGCGTAGTCTGTGACGTTCGCGATTACGAGGACGTCTGCCGCGCACGTGACGTCGCGGTCGAGACCTACGGACGCATCGACGTCGTGTGCAGCTTTGCCGGAGGTGCGGAGATGCGTATGCTCTCGAAGGAGCTTGAAAAGCTCGACCACGAGGGCGGCTGGGAGTTTCCTGACGTGCCGATCTGGGTGTACGATTGGAGTCTTGACGTAAACCTCAAGGGACAGTTCTACTTCGCACACGCAGTCATGAAGCAGATGCGTGAGCAAAGGAGCGGAGTCATCGTCTGTATCGGCTCGATAAGCGGCGAAGAGGGGGACGCATACAGCGTCGCCTACTGCACCTCAAAGAGCGCGGCAATGAACGGACTCGTAAAGTCACTTGCACGTGTCGGCGCACCCTACGGTGTACGTGCCGTTTCCGTTGCTCCGGGACCTGTGCTGACCCGTGCCGCCATGGCGAACATGAGGACGATGGAGGGCAGAGCGGCAGAGCCGCAGGAGATAGTCGATCTCATCCTGTACCTTGCCTCCGAGCAGGGCGCATTCATCAACGGTACGAACATACTTATAGACGGCGGAAGAAACGCAGGAAGGACGATGTAATGAAAAAGAGCTTTCTCGGACATGACGTGCCGCCTCTTGCACTGCTGTTCTGCCCGAGCACCGAGAAGATCGCCGTAGAGACGATAAAACGAGGGATAGACGAGGGCGCGGAGGCGTTCTGTATACAGACGGAATCGCTCCTCCCCGAGTACAGACGACCGACCTCCTACGAAAGGATATTCGCCGCCGCAGACGACCTGCCGATATACGTAACGAACTACCGTCACCACTCGAACGAGGGACTTTCCGAGGAAGCACTTGCGGAGGGACTTCTTACCCTTGCCGGCTGTGGCGCGACCCTTTGTGACGTGATGGGTGATATGTTCTGTCCGACTGTCGGAGAGATGACTACCGATCCCTCGGCTGTCGAGAAGCAGAGACGACTGATAGAGCGACTGCACGAGAAGGGTGCGGAGGTACTGATGTCCTCTCATGTACTGCGGTATATTCCGCAGGAGGAGGTCGTAAGGCTCGCGCTCCTACAGCAGGAGAGGGGAACGGATATCGTAAAGATAGTCACCGGAGCGGACTGTATGGAGCAGCAGATAGATAACCTGCGAACGACGACGGTATTAAAGGATACCCTCCGTACTCCGTTTCTGTTCCTGTCGGGTGGCTGCTGCACGGCACACAGACGTATCGGAGCTATGCTCGGCTGCTGTATGTACCTTTGCAGTCTCGACGATTCTACAGAGCCAAAGCCCATACAGCCGATGCTTCGTAAGGTCAAGGCGATACGCGACAACTGGAGCTGACCTCCAACGACCGTCATAACTTGGTGAAAGGATGCTATGTCATGAAACAGATAGTTTTTACCGATGTAAACAAAGCGGAGCTTCTCGAACGAGAGATCCCCGAACCGGGTCACGGTCAGGTGGTCGTGCGGCTCGCGGTCTCAACGATAAGCAGCGGCACGGAGAGAGCTAACCTCACCGGTGAAGTAAATATAGGAATAAACCGTGACCTCAGTCCCGTACCGATCTTCCCACGCTACGGCGGCTACAGCTCCTCGGGCGTTGTCGTAAAGGTCGGAGAGGGAGTACGCGACCTTTGTGTCGGAGACCGTGTCGCAATGTCGTGGACGACACATTCGCAATACGTCTGCAAGGGCGTGAACGAGGTCTATCGTCTTGCGGATACGATCGGCTTCAGTGAAGCGGCACTTTGGCATATCGCAACGTTCCCGACGGCGGCTATACGTAAGTGCAGACTCGAGCTTGGCGAAAGTGCAATAGTGATGGGACTTGGCGTACTCGGACTCATGGCGGTAAAGCTTCTCAGGCTATCGGGTACGGCACCTGTTATCGCCGCAGACCCCGTACCCGAAAAGCGTGAGCTTGCCTTGAGGATCGGCGCGGACTATGCCCTCGACCCCTTTGCTCCCGACTTTGAGAAGAACGTCAGACAGGTCGCGGAGAACGGAGTGAACGTAGCCATCGAGGTGACCGGAAACGGCGGCGCACTCGATCAGGTGCTTGACTGTATGGCAAGGTTCGGACGTGTCGCACTTCTCGGCTGTACACGTCATTCCGACTTCACGATAGATTACTACAAAAAGGTACACGGACCGGGCATAACGCTGATCGGAGCGCATACTCTTGCACGTCCGAGCGTTGAGTCCTCGCACGGACTTTGGACCACGAGAGACGACGTGCTTGCGATACAGAAGCTCGTGCGCCTCGGCAGACTCGAATTTGCCTCCCTCGTTGAGGAGACCCATTCGCCGAGCGAAGCCCCCGAGGTGTATACACGTCTTGCAAACGAAAAAGCGTTCCCTGTCGTGCAGTTCGATTGGGACAGACTGTGACCGATAGGTCAAAAGGAGAACGGATACATGGAAAGGATCAGAATAGCGCAGATCGGTATAGGTCACGACCACGCAGGAGAGGTGCTGCGAAGCATACGTCAGCAGTCCGACATATTCGAGGTCGTAGGCTACGCACTTCCCGAGATCGAAAGGACGAAGTTTCGTGACAGGCTCTCGTGGCTGAACGGACTTCCCGAGCTGACGGTCGAGGAGATACTTTCAGACCCCACCATAGAGGCAGTGACCGTTGAGACAGAGGAAGTGAACCTCACGAATTACGCATTGGCGGCGGCAAGAGCCGGACAGCATATGCACATGGATAAGCCCGGCGGTCTTGAGCTATCGACCTTCGAGGAGCTTGTCGAGACCGTTCGTGAAAAAAAGCTCGCGTTCTCACTCGGCTATATGTACAGACATAACCCTGCCGTGATGGAGCTGATGGAGGATATACGTTCCGGAAAGCTCGGTGAGATATACAGCGTCGAGGCACACATGAACTGCTGGCATCCGACCGAAAAGAGACAGTGGCTCGAGACCTTCCCGGGCGGCATGATGTTCTTCCTCGGCTGTCACCTCATCGACCTTATATATCGTATCATGGTTGAGCCGGAGGAGGTCATACCGATGAACTGCTGTACAGGCAGAGACGGAGTTACGGCGGAGGACTTCGGTATGGCGGTGCTTCGCTATAAGAACGGCGTAGCCTTTGCAAAGACCTGTGACGTTGAACGAGGCGGCTTCGAGCGTCGTCAGCTCGTCGTGACAGGCTCGAAGGGAACGGTCGAGCTCAGACCTCTCGAGGCATACGGTAATTTTGTCGGTCAGTATACGGGCGTCCGTGTCTCGACGAGTACGGTCTGGGCAGACCCGGGCTACAGAACGACCTCAAGACCCGAGGACAGATACGACCGTATGCTGCGCGTTTTCGCAGGTGTCACCAGAGGAGAGCTCGAGTCTCCGTATTCCTACGATTACGAGCTTGGTCTTTATAAGCTCGTACTCAGAGCGTGTGGGGTGAAGGGCGTATGAAAAAGAAGGTGCTTGTGCTTGGCGGAACGGGCGCGATGGGCGTCTATACCGTTCCCGAGCTGTTGGCTATGGGATACGCTGTCGATGTCGTCTCACTTGACGAATGGAAAATGGCAAACCAAAACGTCCGCTACATAAAGGCAGACGGCTTTGACGATGCGTTCCTTTGCTCACTTATGGAGAAGGAGCATTACGATGCCGTGATAGACTATATGCTCTATCGAACAGATCTGTTCGAGCGTCGTGTGGATATGCTGCTCACTCATACGGAGCATTATATATTCCTATCGACCTATCGCGTGTACTCAAGTGACGAGCTTCCGATACGTGAGACCTCCCCGAGGCTTCTCGAGTCGAGAGCGGATGATGCGGTGTACCAAAGCCACGACCGTGACGAATATTCACTTTATAAGGCGCGACAGGAGGACGTACTGCGTAGCCGCGGACACGGGAACTGGACGATAGTCAGACCGGCTATAACGTTCTCGAAGCTTCGCTACCAGCTCGTCACCCTCGAAGCGGACGTTCTGATCAGACGTGCGATGGAGAAAAAGACGGTGCTTCTCCCCGAACGTGCGATGGACGTTCGCGCAACGATGAGCTGGGCAGGGGATGTCGGACGTATGTTTGCGCGACTTGTACTGAATCCCGGGGCATACGGTGAGACCTTTTCGATCTGTACCGCCGAGAACCACAGCTGGCGTGAGATAGCCGAGTATTATAAAGAGATCATCGACCTGCGCTACGAGGTCGTTGACACACAGACCTATATGGACGTCTGGGCAGGGAACGGACTTCATGCACAGTATCAGCTCTACTTAGACCGTTGCCTCGACAGAGTGATGGATAATTCGAAGGTACTCTCCGTTACCGGAATGAAGCAGTCCGAGCTGACCCCGATAAAGGAAGCACTTACGAAGGAGCTTGCGAACCTTCCTGCCGACCATGTCTGGAGACATAACGAGACGTGTGACCGCATGGATGCATGGCTTGCGGCACGTGGGAGATAGACCGTATGGAGAAGCTCGTACCGACCATACGTGTCGCGATATACGGTGAGTCGTTCCTTCGGGAGAGCATGGTCATAGAGGGCGGCTCGGACGAGGTCTCACTGCCGATAGTTTTCGCGCTGTTCCACGTGCGGATAGGGGAGAGACAGCTGCTGATAGACGCAGGCTGTGATACGATGCCCGGCTTTGATATGAGAAATTTCATATCTCCCCCTACCGCACTCGAAAAGCTCGGAGTCCGCGCCGAAGATATAACGGACGTTATAGTAACTCACGCTCACCACGACCACATAGACGGTCTGCGGCATTTCAAGAACGCACAGCTCTACATCCAGCGTGACGAATACGAGCTTGGACGCTCGTATATCCCCGAGGGTATGCGTGTCCGAACGTTTGACGAAGCGTGCAATGTCTGCGGTATCACCGTAGAGCGAGTCGGAGGACACACGGTCGGCTCGTGCATCGCGAAGCTGACAAAGCAGGGCAGGATCTATGTCTTCTGCGGTGACGAGTGCTATCTGCGTATGTGCCTCGAACGGCACATACCGACCGGAGCATCGTATTCACCGGAGCGGAGCAGACGTTTTGTCGAGACCTACGGGGACGCGAGGTATCGGACGATACTTAGTCACGATCCCGAGCTTCGTGACGGAGAGATAATATGAACACCCGAGGAGGGAAGTAATGAAAGCGATACTTACAGGCTCTGACGGACATCTGCATTGGAGCGACGTGCCGTATCCGATACTCGGTGCGGAGGAAGTCATAGTCAGGATAGAGGCGGCAGGAGTGAACCGCGCCGACCTTTTACAGAGAGAGGGAAGCTATCCGCCCCCACCCGGATGCCCCGAATGGATGGGACTTGAAATTGCCGGTACAATTGTTGAAGTAGGCGAAGAAGCCGCAAAAAAATCAAATTGGAAAAAAGGCGATAAGGTTTGTGCACTCCTCGGCGGAGGCGGTTATGCACAATATGCCAATGTGAAATACGATATGCTTATGCCGATACCGAACGGCTGTACCGTAGTCGAAGCGGCGGCAATGCCGGAGGCGTTTGCAACGGCATACCTGAACCTCTTTATCGAGGGAAGGCTTCGTACCGGAGACACACTTCTCGTCACCGGAGGAAACAGCGGACTTGCAAGCGTGATGATACCAATGGCGCGTGCCTTTGGGGTACGGACTATAGCTACCGTGCGCGGAGGTGCGAAAAAAAGAGCGATAGAGCATCTTCACGCGGACATAGTCGTCGATACGTATGAGACGGCACTTTGCGACGTGCTTGCGGAGCAGCTTGAGCTTGGGACTCCCGTTGACGTTGCCATAGACTGCCTCGGCGGAGAGGGAGTCGGCAAATGCCTGCATTATTTGAGGCACGGCGCACGTTGGATAGTGATCGCGGCACTTGCCGGACAGACGACCGAGATCGACCTGAAGAACATCTACGTCCGAAACGTAAGGATGATCGGCAGTACGCTTCGTTCGCGCTCACCGGAATTTAAGGCAGACCTGCTCAACGAGCTTAACGAAAAGGTCTGGGGGATGGTCGAGAGCGGCGCGATACGTCCGACGATCTGTGCCGTGCTTCCGATAACGGAAGCGGAAGCTGCCCACGAGCTTCTCTATACCGGCTCAAACATCGGCAAAGTCGTTCTCACCATCGCCTAAGGCGGTCTTAGATCGCCGCGCTCTCCTTAAGTCGCCGTCGTCGCCACAAATGGAGACAGCTCCCTCACAGAGGGAACCCTATACACGTGTAGCTGAATAATAAAGAATTCGAACAAAATCACGTCACCATTGGTATTCTCCACGTCCGTTCGCAAAAACGTGTGCAACAAACTATATTACCAACTTCCGCCACCCCAACTGGTAGGGACGAACGATGTGACTGCAAGGTTCGGCGGTATT
>CAYSKU010000069.1:0-11672 GCA_964431775.1 uncultured Ruminococcus sp.
ATGTACAGGAGCGAGAGAGCTTTGTGACAGACGAAGAATTTTTCCGCAGGAATACGCCCGTATTTCAAGGGAAAATTCTGAAGTATAGCGCAAAAAGCTCCGCTATCTGTGCGTATTGACTTTTTTCAAACACACCCCAATAAAGAAAACGACCCGAAGGTCGTTTTCTTTCCCATAAAATTACGTAAAGCCTAAACTTTACAAAAAGTCTGTAGACTAAGTTTGCACAAATTCCATTGTCGTGGGTCGTCGTGCAACCACAGCTTCACGAACGCCGTGCCTGCCTGCGGTCTCAGACCGCCGCCGATGACCGCGCCCCGCCTCAGGCGGGTCAGTCAACGTCGAGGTTGGCGAGGAGGTAGCAGATGGAGGCGAGGTCGTAGCGGTTGAGATCACGGTTGCTCTTGTAGGTCTTTTCGCTTACGAGACCGATGGAGATCGCGTTCTCCTTTGCGGTATCCTTGCTGTCAAAGTCCTCGAAATCAACGCCCTTGTCCTCAAGCAGGAGCAGGAACTCGTTGACTACGCCACAGGCAGTCTTAACGTCACAGATCTCACCGAGCTCCGCGTCATCGTCGATGATGCCGTTGTTCTTCGCCCACTTGATGCGGTCGCTCACCTCGTCGAGCTTGTCGTTCGTGTCAGCCATCTCCGCAAGTGCCGCCGCAAGGTCGCGAAGCGTGATCTCGGTCGTGCCGCAGAATGCGTTCTTGTTTACGTAGCGGTTGAAGTAGCCCATGATGCCTGCCTCGGTAACGTACTCGATCGCATCAAGATAGCCCTCCTTGGTAACATCGTTGTAGGGGTTGTTCCATACGAACGTTACCTTTACGGTGTGATCCTTGGTTATGCCGTTGCTGAAGGTGTAGGACTTTACAGAGCCGAGCGACTTTCCGTCAACGATCACGTTCTTTACTGCATAGTTCGAGCCTGCCGGAACGAACGTGTAGGTAACGCTGTCGTTGTACTTCGCGGTGATCTTGTCGGACGTTACCTTAGAGCCGTTCTTCTTTGCGGTGATAGTGCCGCCGCCTACAGCGGTAGCGGTCAGAGTGCAGTCCTTGAGGGAGCTGATCTTCACAAACTCTGCGCGAACGACGATATCGTCGGTAACGGTGAGCGTGAGGGTGGAGGGACAGCCGTAGTTTACGCCGTTTACGGTAACGTTGTAGAGAACATAGCCGTAGCTCGGCTCAAAGTCGATAGTTCTCGTGTCGCCGTGATCGACGTGCTTGCTGCCGCTCATTTCGTAGCTGCCGCCTCTGGAGCAGTATACGCTTACGGTGTAGTCCCAGAAGTAGTCGTACCAATCGTCGCTCCAATCGGAGTAACGGAAGGTCTCGGAGCGACCGCAGTTCGTGCAGTAGATGTAGAGCTTGCTGCCGTACTGATAGATAGCGAGGTCGTCGAGCTCACAGGAGGAATACTTGTGGTCGAACTTCTTGTTCATCTCCTCCTCGGGATCGATGGTGAAGCCGGGGTCGATGCAGTTGCACTTCTTGCAGTCACAGCCGCAGTAGGTCTCGTTGACGTCGCAGGAGCTGCAATCGCAGTAGTTGCAGCTGGTGTCGAGGTCTACGCGGTAGGTCTCGTTGCAGTTCTTGCAGAAGCAGTAGATCTTGCCCTTGGAGACGTAGTAGGTCGCCGCCTTACCGCACTTTTCGCAGTAGTCTATGACCTCGTTGGCGTAGTCCTTGTCGTAGTTGTAGATGTAGTCAAGGAGCTTGTCGTAGTCATCCTTGTCACTGTGCGACCACTGCCAGTAGTTGAGGATGTCTCTGAATTCCGCCGCCGTTACAGGCTCATCGGACTTCGGATCGCTCGTCAGCACGTAGCTTCCGGCAGATACGCCTATAGCGAGAGGAAGCATCATGAGGAGCGCGAGAGCGAACGAGAAAAATTTTTTCATGTTTTGTTCCTTCCTTTCCCGAAAGAAATATTTTTACAATTACAGTATAGCACACATACGGTCTGCGATTGTTAACGAACTTTGAACTTTTCGCCCGATCCGTTCGACAAACCAACGTTCCCGTGTCGCTACACCCTATAGACGTTCCCCAACGGAAAAAAGTTCCCCCCTCTCAAAAAAAAGTCGGCTCAGCCGACCGTATATACCTACGAGTTGGGGTGACGTCAGCTTTCACGAAGTGAGCCGCACACGTTTTTGCGGTCGCCATTTGTGGCGACGCATGGACGGGGAGAATACCTAGGGTGGAGTGTTAAGAGTGGAGTTTTCACATAAATTTGTCGTATTTCTTTATTTGCGTTTGTAGGGCAGGGGCTTGCTCCTGCCGAAAACCGTATTCAAAAACAAATATTATGACTACAGACAAACACAACAAAGAAAAATGACAAAATATAGCATTACCTCATCGCTCGTTCCGGCGGCAGCAAGCCACCGCCCTACACTAAAGGGTAAGGTCGTACTACAAAACTTCGTCAACTCCACTCTCAACTCTCCACTCCTTCTCCACCCTCGTGGGATATCTCCCAATTTCGACTTCACGAATGCCGATGACTGCCTGTCGGCTCAGCCGACCCGATGACCGCCTGTCGGCTCAGCCGACCGACTCTGCACCAATAACATTGTCGTGGGATATCTCCCAACCTCGACTTCACGAACGCCGATGACTGCCCACCGCCTCAGGCTGCCAAAATTCGATGAGGATAGGCAAATATACGCTTGACAAGCAGAGGTCATTGTGGTTTAATATTATGCGGAGGATGAAATAATATACATAACATACCCTCCACCCACCACCGATACCGTGTGTACACTGTATACCGTATCATAACCTACGCATCATTCAAGCGAAAGGATCACTGTAAATATGTCAGCGTATTACCAGAAGGAAATCGAGACCGCCTCTCCGGAGCAGATCCGCGCATGGCAGGACGAGCGTCTTGTCGCGACCGTCCGCCACGTGTGGGACAATAACGAATACTACCGTAATAAAATGAAAGCCGCCGGACTTGAACCCGGTGACATCCGCTCCCGTGACGATATGTGGAAGCTCCCGTTCATCACAAAGGACGACCTGCGCGAAGCCTACCCCTACGGACTTATGTCCGCACCCCTCTCCGAATGTACCCGTATCCAGTCCACGAGCGGAACGACAGGTAAGCGCGTCGTCGCGTTCTATACGAACGAGGATATCGCACTTTGGGAGGACTGCTGCGCCCGCGCTATCGTCGCCGCAGGCGGCACGAGAGACGACGTTTGTCAGGTCTGCTACGGCTACGGACTCTTCACGGGAGGTCCGGGTCTCAACGGCGGCTCACATAAGGTCGGCTGCCTTACCCTGCCGATGTCCTCCGGTAATACCGAGCGTCAGCTCCAGTTCATGACCGACCTCGGTACGACTATCCTCTGCTGTACCCCCTCCTATGCCGCCTACCTCACGGAATCCATCGAGGAACGCGGTCTGCGCGATAAGATAAAGCTGAAAGCCGGTATCTTCGGCGCGGAGGCTTGGACAGAAGAGATGCGCCACGACCTCGAGAGCCGTCTCGGCATAAAGGCATACGATATCTACGGTCTGACCGAGCTGTCGGGTCCCGGTGTCGCCTTCGAATGTGAGGAGCAGACGGGTATGCACATCAACGAGGATCACTTCATCGCCGAGACCATCGACCCCGAGACCGGCAAGGTGCTTCCCGAGGGCTCACGCGGTGAGATCGTCTTCACGAGCATCACCAAAAAGGCGTTCCCCCTCCTCCGCTACCGCACAAAGGATATAGCTGTCCTGAAGCGCGGCGTATGCTCCTGCGGACGAACGTTCGTTAAGATGTCGAAGCCGATGGGACGCAGTGACGATATGCTCATCATACGCGGCGTGAACGTCTTCCCGTCACAGATCGAGGAGGTGCTTCTCGCACAGGGTCTCACCTCGAACTATCAGATACTCGTTGACCGTGCAAGCACGACCGACAGCCTTGAGGTGCGCGTTGAGATGACCCCCGCGCTCTTCTCCGACAAGGTCGATAATATCCACAAGATCGAAGCGGATATCGTGACCGCGCTCAAGGCGATGCTCGGTATCGCCGCAAAGGTATCGATAGTCGAGCCGAAGTCCATCATACGCAGTGAGGGCAAGGCAGTCCGCGTTATCGACACAAGAAAACTATATTAGGCGGCGGTCTGAGACCGCAGGCATGAATCGGCGTTCGTGAAGTCGAAATCGGGAGATATCCCACGACAATATCATTGGTGCAAACTTAGTCTGCCGACGGCGGCGGTCTGAGACCGCAAGCAGTCATCGGGTCGGCTGAGCCGACAGGCAGTCATCGGCGTTCGTGAAGTCGAAATCGGGAGATATCCCACGACAATATCATTGGTGCAAACTTAGTCTGCCGACGGCGGCGGTCTGAGACCGCAAGCAGTCATCGGGTCGGCTGAGCCGACAGGCAGTCATCGGCGTTCGTGAAGTCGAAATCGGGAGATATCCCACGACAATATCATTGGTGCAAACTTAGTCTGCCGACGGCGGCGGTCTGAGACCGCAAGCAGTCATCGGGTCGGCTGAGCCGACAGGCAGTCATCGGCGTTCGTGAAGTCGAAATCGGGAGATATCCCACGACAATATCATTTGGTGCAGATATATCGTAACGCACTCTCCTTCCACCGCTAACGCGGTCGCCGAGAGTCAATGGAGGCTCGCGAACCGAGCCTCCCTTACGCCGCCCCGCGGAGGGGCATAAGATCGTTGGAAACGCTTGCGTTTCCTTCCCTATAAAATAGTGTACGGTCTGCATAAGACACAATTTCAGCAGACAGACCTGCACCAAATGAGATCGTCGTGGGTCATCGTGCAACTTCGACTTCAAGTACGCCGATGACCGCGACCGCCTCAGGCGGCTAAAGACAAAAATTGAGAGGTATTATTATGGCAATTCGTCAATTATCAGTGTTCGCGGAAAACAAAAACGGCGCATTATACGAGATCACCAAGAGCCTCGCCGCCGCACGTATCGATATCCGCGCCTTCAGTATCGCCGATACCGCTAACTTCGGCGTTCTCCGTATGCTCGTCCGCGACGCCACACGCGCCGCGCATATCCTCTCCGATAACGGTAATATCGTCTCCGTCGATGACGTTGTCGGCGTGAAGATACCCGATATCGCAGGAGGTCTCTCCGATATACTCCGTATCACCACCGCTCATAATATCAGTATAGCTTACCTCTACGCCTTCGTCTCACGTGAGACCGGCAACGCCTACGTCATCCTCCGCGTTGATAATAACGCCAACGTTGAGGATATCCTCCTCTCCGAGGGCTGTACCCTCCTCTCCGAGGATGAGCTGGGCTGACAGCTACTACCACATTACATATCATGAAAAACGCAGCCTATATTCACGGAAGCTACCCCGCGCCGCGCAAAAATCAGGTCGGTCTGTTCTATTTTCTGTGGCTCGGTGAGCACGGACGACACGCCCCCCTTGACGTCTCAAGGATAACCGCAGAGCATCCCGATGCAGGTCTGCACCCCGATGCCGAATATTGGGGAGGTGTCGGAACGTACCACCATTGGGGTGAGCCTTTCTACGGCTACTACTATTCCGACGACGAATGGGTAGTGCGCCGCCATATGAAGCTCATCCTACAGTCGGGGATAGACTTCCTCTTCTTCGATACGACAAACGCCCTCATCTACGAAAGGAACGCACGTCTCGTCCTCCGCGTATTGCAGGAGTACTTTGACGAGGGCTGGAGCATACCAAAGGTCATGTTCTATACGAATACCGACTCCGGCGGCACGGTCGAGCGGCTGTTCAACGCGATCTATAAGCCGAGATATTGCCCCGATACGTGGTATCGCCTTGAGGGACGACCGGTCGTCATCGCCGTCCCCGAGGAATGCTCCCCCGAGGCACGTGGCTTCTTCACGTTCAAGCTTCCGCAGTGGCCGAACGAGCCGGACAAGGTCGGCGGCTGGCCGTGGATGGACTTCACCAGACCGCAGCGTGTGTTCGTAGACAAGCACGGCGTTCCCGAATGTCTGAACGTCTCGGTCGCGCAGCACCCACAGCTCCGCTTCGGCGACTCCGTCCTCTACGGTGAGGAGGGAAACCGAGGACGTGCGTACCATGACGGTGCGAACGATCCGCGTCCCGAGGCGTACCTCGAATGCGGAAATATGCGCGAGCAGTTCGAACGTGCGCTCGAGGCGGACGTTCCGTTCACCCTCGTGACCGGCTGGAACGAGTGGATCGCCGGACGGTGGGAGGGCATACCCGAGAGGCCGATAATGTTCGTTGACTGCGCGAACTACGAGTACAGCCGCGATATCGAGATGATGCGCGGCGGCTACTTCGACCGCTACTATATGTCGCTCTGCGACAACGTTGCAAGGCTCAAGGGTACTCTGCCGAGCCCCACGTGCGGTCTCGGCGAATCCGTGACGTTCTACGGCTTCACGGACGGCGCGATGCACCGTGACCATGACGGCTACGGCTGTCACTACGAGAACCACAGCGGACGGAACGCTATCCTCAAGCTGATCGTGAAGAACCGAGCCGACAGTGTCCGCTTCACGCTCGAGACCTATCGTCCGATCGACAGGCGCGACACGGAGGGGGATTTTCTTCAGATCCTTGCCTCCCCTACGCCGCCGAACGATGGTCACTATCCGTGCCGCATAAACGTCTCCCCCGACCTTGCTTCGGGAGTAACGACGATCGTCACGGACACAGAGAGACTGGTCGTACCGCTCGAATTCACGGATGATTCGATAAGCGTGAGCGTACCGAAGAGGCTGCTCGGCGCGGAGCTGTATCTCAAGGCGTGCGACAGTCGCGAGCCTATAACGTGTGTCGAGGACTTCTACGACCACGGTGACGTTCTCCCCCTCGGTCGCGCATTCTTCCACGTAACCATCGGGTCGGCTGAGCCGACAGGCATGAATCGGCGGCAGCCTGAGGCTGCACACAATCATCGGCGTTAGTGAAGCTGAGGTTGCAAGATATCCCACGACAATATAATATGTGCAAACTTAGTCTGCCGACGGCTCGTTTTGTGCAGACCGCACGGTGTCGGCTTCACGTGTATTAGGCTCCCTCCGCGAGGGAGCCTTCTTCATATGTAGATGATGAATGAAGAAATACTGCAAATTCATGCACAAACTACACCCTCGACACTACAACTAACCAATGACACAAAAAGTCTATAGACAATCCTATGCAGATTGTGATATACTATGTAAAAAGAGCTTAAAGGATGTACACACCCCATGAAAAACAACTCCCCTCCCACCCCACGACCGAATAACGAAAAGGCGAACACTCGCTTCATATTCGCCTGTGTCGCCAACGTGCTGTATATCGCACCGTGCATAATGTGCCTCGCGTTCGGTATCCTCTCGGACGGCTTCTCCGCACCGTTCATCGCGGCTATAGCTACCGCCGTCCTTGCCGCACCCGTCTCCTTTGTCGCACTGTATTGCTATAAGCAGAAAAAAGGACGCTCCCTCGTCCTCGCCTTCGCCGCCGTGCTTCTCGTATGTCACGTAGTGACGGCAGTGCTCATCACAACGTGGTATCTGCTCCTCGCCCCCTCTCTCGTCCTTACCCTGATACTTATCGCTTCATCAAACGTCATCGAAGACCACTGAGCAATACCGCTCAGCCGACCGTACAGATCACGACCATACAAATTATATCTACATTATTATGATAAAAGTCAACATCACTTCAACAAACGAACCTACGTTCCACCTCGTGGCAGGTGATGCCTCCTACGTCATCACCGTGTTCCACGGCTACCCTCTCCACCTCTACGCAGGGCGCGCCATATCGGACGACGACGTATCCTACCTTCTCGTCCGTGTCGGTCACGACTCGGTCGTTCCCCGTCCGGCACATACGCCCGAGGGCTGGTTCTCCTGCGATATCGCTCCGTTCGAATACCCTGCCTACGGCTCGGGCGACTTTCGTCCCTCCGCCGTAATGGTAAAGACCGACTCGTCCGCGCACGGCGGCGCACCTGTGACCTCCGTCATGTACGAGTCCTACGAGATATTCGCCGGCAAGCCTATCCTCGACAGCTGTCCCGCGCTCCACGCCTCCGAGGACGAGTGCGATACCCTCGTCCTCCACTGCGCCGATCCGGCGACAGAGCTTCGCTACGACCTCTACTATACCGTCATGCGTGACCTTCCGGCTATCTCGCGCCGTACCGTCATCCGCAATTCCTCCGACAGCGCGACCGTCACCCTCCTCCGCGCCTACAGTGCCTCTATCGACTTTACGACAGTCGATCCGCAAGCGGAGCTTCTCCACCTTTGGGGTACATGGGGACGTGAACGCCACATGGAGCGCACCCCTCTCCCCCACGGCAGTATGTCCGTAAACAGCAGACGAGGCGCGTCGGGGCATTTTCATAACCCCTTTGCCGCGCTCGTTACGCACGAGACGACCGAGGAATACGGTATGGCGGTCGGTATCTCCCTCATCTATTCCGGAAACTTCGATATCACCGCCGACGTTGACGCCTTTGGTCTGACCCGACTCATGGCAGGTATCTCCCCCGACGGCTTCGAATGGACGCTCTCCTCCGGCGACTCCTTCGTGACCCCCGAGGCTGTGATAGTCATATCCTCCGAGGGACTGGGCAGGATGTCGCGTGTCTACCACAGGCTGTACAGAAAGAACCTCTGTCGGGGAGAATGGGCAGAGCGCGAACGTCCTATACTTGTAAACAACTGGGAAGCGACCTATTTCGGCTTTGATGACGAAAAGCTTCTTGCCATAGCACGTGATGCGGCAGACTGCGGTATCGAGATGCTCGTCATGGACGACGGCTGGTTCGGGGTACGCAACGATGACAAAAGCTCCCTTGGCGACTGGTTCGTGAACGAGGACAAGCTGCGCTGTGGTCTCGGTCATCTCGTTGAGCAGGTGAACGCGCTCGGACTAAAATTCGGCATATGGTTCGAGCCGGAGATGGTCTCACCGGTGAGCCGCCTGTACGAGGCGCACCCCGACTGGGTGCTACGTATCGCGGAGCGCGATATGTCGATATCGCGAAGCCAGTACGTTCTCGACATGACGAGAGCGGACGTTCGCGACTATCTGTTCGAGGTGATATCGGGCGTTCTCGGCTCGGCGAACATCGAGTACGTCAAGTGGGACTTCAACCGAAACCTCACGGAGGCAGGAAGCGCACTTCTTCCGGTCGAGCGCGGCGGCGAGATATTCCACCGTTACGTTCTCGGGCTGTACGACCTGCTCGACCGCATAACGACGGCATTTCCGCACATTCTTTTAGAGGGTTGCTCGAGCGGCGGCGGTCGCTTCGATCCGGCGATGCTCTACTATTCGCCGCAGTTCTGGACGAGTGACGACACGGATGCGATGGAGCGTCTCGACATACAGCTCGGCACATCGTATGTATATCCTGCATCCTCGATGAGCTGTCACGTATCGGCATCCCCGAACCATCAGACGGGTAGACAGACGAGCTTTGTGACACGCGGAAACGTTGCGATGGCAGGTGCGTTCGGGTACGAGCTCGACTTAACGAAGCTGACGGACGAGGAGAAGGAGCTGATACGTCATCAGGTAGAGGCGTACCACCGCTACTATGACGTTATCAACAGAGGAGACCTGTACCGTCTCATCCTGCCGACCGACAGCTACAACGGCAAATGCGGCAAATGTGCCTCATGGATGTACGTATCCTCCGACCGCTCGGAGGCGTTGTTCACGTTCGTAGTCATCCGCACGTCCGTGCATCCTGTATATTTTGTACGACTTCGCGGACTCGATCCGAGCGCGGTCTACGTTGACACGGCGACGGGTGCAAGGTATCACGGCGACACTCTCATGAACGCCGGTCTGAACCTCACCAAGAGCTACCGCGACGGCGACTCCGTTGTACTCCACCTCAAAAAGGCAGCCTGAGGCTGCGCGCATGAATCGGCGTTCGTGAAGCTGAGGCTGCACGATATCCCACGACAATATAATTCGTGCAAAGTCGCCTGAGGCGACAGGCGGTCATCGGCGTTAGTGAAGCTGAGGTTGCAAGATATCCCACGACAATATAATATGTGCAGATCTATTGTCATATAATCTCCTTCCACCCTCTCGGAGGGAGGCTCATTCATATTGAATAAACAAGCGGTCTGCACAGACGAACGTTCTATATCCGACCCATCAAAAAATCAAAACCCCAAAATATCAAGGAGGATCTGTTATGAAGATCATCAAAATGGCTATCATCGGTCTCGGCGGACGAGGCTCATGGTGGCTCGGCGAGCTTCTCAAGATGGAGGACGTCGAGATAACCGCCGTCTGCGACAAGTTCGAGGATCGCATGGAGAACGGCAGACGTATGTGTGCCGAACGCTACGGTCACGAGGTCTACGGCTCGACCGTATGGCAGGACGTGATCGCACGTGACGACAGCGAAGCCGTCATGATCACCACCTACTGGAACGACCACGTCAAGATCGCCATCGCCGCCATGAAAAGGGGCAAGTATGCCGCGTTCGAGGTCGGACCGGCGCAGTCCATACGCCAGTGCTGGGATCTTGTCCGCACCTACGAGGAGACAGGCGTTCCGTGTATGCTCATGGAGAACTGCTGCTACAACCGCGAGGAGATGACCGTTCTCAACATGATCAAAAAGGGGCTGTTCGGCGAGCTGACCCACTGTCAGGGCGGCTATCAGCACGACCTTCGCGCCGTTGCCGACACGATGAAGATCGACCACGAGCGTGCATGGCAGTACCTCCACCGCAACGCGGAGCTGTACCCGACACACGAGCTCGGACCGATAATGACCTATCTCGACATAAACCGCGGCAATCGTCTGCTGAGTCTGAATTCCATGGCGACCAAGTCACGCGGTCTGAAGAAGTACGTACACGACAAGTGCGCTCCCGACCATCCGCTTGCGAACGCCGACTTCAAGCTCGGCGACATAATAACGACGAGCATTCGCTGTGCGAACGGCGAGACGATAGTCCTTACACACGACACGAGCAGTCCGCGCCCCTATTCGAGAGGCGGTCGCGTACAGGGTACGTGCGGCATATGGATGGAGGATCTCCGCGCACTGCACATCGAGGGACGCTCCTCCGGTGAGGAATGGGAGCCGATGGAGAGGTATTACGAGGAGTTCGAGCATCCGCTCTGGAAGAAGACGGGTGCGGCAGACTTCACGGGCGGTCACGGCGGCATGGACTGGCTCGTCATGCGGGCGTTCCTTGAGGCGGTACGCCGCAGGATACAGACCCCGATAGACGTATACGACTCCGCCACGCTCATGGCGGTCGCGATACTTTCTGAGGAATCGATCTCACTTGGCAGTGCGCCCGTAGCGATCCCCGACTTCACGGACGGAATGTGGTTAAAGCGCGAGCCCGGACCGAAGTCGATCTTCTCCCTCTCCGAGGTAGACGACACCCTCTTCTCCGGCTCCGTCGAATTCTAGCAGCCTGAGGCTGCGTGCGGGCATCGGCGGCGGTCTGAGGTCGGCTGAGCCGACAGGCAATTATCGGCGCACTTTCAGCTTCGGTCGAAAGACATCCCACGACAATATAATTCGTGCAAATTTAGTTTGCTGACGGCTTATTTTGTGCAAACTGTACGGTATCGGCTACACGTGTATTAGGCTCCCTCCGGGAGGGAGGGGGACCGCGTTAGCGGTGGAAGGAGAGCGCGGCGGTC
>CAYSKU010000070.1:0-11505 GCA_964431775.1 uncultured Ruminococcus sp.
CGTTATTTCAGTCGAAATTCAAAGATAACCCACGATGGTGAAGTAACTCCACCTTTGGTATTCTACCACGTCTATTCGCAAAAACGTGTGCAACGAACTATATCACAAACTTCCGTCACCCCAACTCGTAGGGACTTGCGATGTGACTGCAACGATAGTCGGTATTCTCCCCTACTTAGCCTCACGAAAGGGAGAGTCCAGAGAGGGAACGTCTCTGGTGTGCAGGATCCACAAGGGGTCGCGCATTAAGCCCAGACACGTAGTGTCTGAACTTGTGCGCCGCCCCGCGGAGGGGCATAAAATTTAGAAAACGCCCGAGGGCGTTTTCTTTCATATAAAATTACGTGCGGTCTGCACCAAACGAGCCGTCAGCAGACCAAAGTCTGCACTTTTCCACATGGTCGTGGGATCGCTTCCGATCTAAGCTGAAAGTGCGCCGATCCATGCCTGTCGGCTCAGCCGACCCGATCCATGCCTGTCGGCTCAGCCGACCCGATAACTGCCCACCGCCTCAGGCGGTTGCAATTTTTCTATTGACAGGATTCATATTGTGTGGTATACTATCCCCAATAACCTATATCTTACCCCGATTTATGAAGGAAGTGTTTCCGAATTATGCAGAAAAATGATAGTATGAACACTCAAACGAATATGCAGACTCAGTCTAATCCCCAGCCGGGTCTCAGCACCGAGATACGTGAGCATGATACAAGGATCGAGTACTCCGACCAAACTCACCTCATCGAGCAGTCCGCGTACCGCTACTCCCTACAGGAGCGCGAAACACCGAACCTCTACCGCCTCCTCTACGACTACGAATCCGTGCCGAAGGTCTCCTTCAACCACCGCTTCGTACCTATCCAGATGCCCGAAAATATCTGGATCACCGATACCACCTTCCGCGACGGTCAACAGGCGATGAAGCCCTTCACGACCGACCAGATCGTCGATCTCTATAAAATGATGCACCGCCTCGGCGGTCCGAACGGCATGATCAGGCAGTCCGAGTTCTTCGTCTATTCCGAAAAGGATCGCGAAGCACTCGAGGAGTGTATGTCGCTCGGCTACGAGTTCCCCGAGATCACTACGTGGATACGTGCCGCCACTAAGGACTTCCAGCTCGTGAAGTCGCTCGGTATCCGCGAAACAGGTGTCCTCGTCAGCTGCTCCGACTACCACATCTACAATAAAATGGGTCTCACGCGCCGTTCCGCGATGGACAAGTACCTTGGCGTTATCCGTGAGGTGCTCGACATGGGCATATCGCCGCGCTGTCACTTCGAGGACATAACGAGAGCGGACTTTTACGGCTTTGTCGTACCGTTTGCGGAGGCGTTACAGCACCTTTCCGAGGAATACGGCATACCTGTCAAGATACGTGCCTGCGACACGATGGGGTACGGCGTATCGTACCCGGGTGCAGCTCTGCCGCGCTCCGTCCCGGGCATAATGTACGGTCTCACGCACTACGCAGGAGTTCCGTCCGAGCTTCTCGAGTGGCACGGACACAACGACTTCTACAAGGTAGTAACGAACAGCGCGACTGCGTGGCTCTACGGAGCATCGTCCGTGAACTGCACGCTGCTCGGCATAGGTGAGCGATGCGGAAACTGTCCGCTCGAGGCGATGGTCATGGAATACGCCTCTCTTCGCGGCACGACGGACGGCATGGACACGACCGTCATAACGGAGATCGCGGACTACTTCAAGAACGAGATGGGGTACGACATTCCGCCGCGCACGCCGTTCGTAGGTCGCGATTTCAACATAACGAAGGCAGGGATACACGCGGACGGTCTTTTGAAGGACGAGGAGATATACAACATCTTCAACACGGAGAAGATACTGAACCGTCCTCCGCAGGTGGCGATAGACGCGCACAGCGGCGCGGCAGGTATCGCGCACTGGGTGAATCGGAAGCTCGCCTCGGAGGGACTGCTCGTGGACAAGATCGACAAGCGGTCTCCGCTCGTGACGCTCATGAAGGAATTTGTTGACTACGAGTATGCGGCAGGACGCACGACGACCCTCAGTGACGACGAGCTCACCCTCCTCATGGACACCGCTCGCGCCACCATCTCCGACGGCGTGACGCCGCAGGCATGAATCGGGTCGGCTGAGCCGACAGGCATGAATCGGCGTTCGTGAAGTTTGAATTGTGCGATATCCCACGACAATATTATTTGTGCAAATTTGGTCGGCTGAGGTCGGCTGAGCCGACAGGCATGAATCGGCGTTTGTGAAGTTGAAAACGTTTGACGACCCACGACAATATTATTGGTGCAGACCGATCCTGCACAAACTCCACCCTCGTGGGATCTCTTTCAATTTCGACTGCAAGTGCGCCGATGACTGCTTGTCGGCTCAGCCGACAGACGGGCTGACTATTGACAATATCACTTCACTGTGATAAAATATAGCCATCAAAATTCAGTATCCGAAAGGATAAAAAGCAAAGGAGAACCACCATGGCTGATAAGCTCAGAGTAGGTATCATCGGAACAGGCGGCATCGCTCACGCCCACGCAAACGCATATAAGCAGTTTGACGACGTTGAGATCGTCGCCGGCGCGGACATCATCCCCGGTAAGGCGAGAAAGTTCCTCGACGAATTCGGCTGGACAGAGGCTACCGCATACGAAACGCACGAGGAGCTTTGTGCGCGTCACGATATCGACGCCGTCTCCATCTGCACGTACAACTCACAGCACGCCGCTCCGTGTATCTGCGCGCTCACCTCGGGCAAGAACGTTATGCTCGAAAAGCCGCTCTGCGTAACCCTCGACGAGGCAAAGGCTATCCGCGCCGTTGAGCAGGCGACAGGCAAGTTCGTTACCGTCGGCTTCCAGCCCCGTTACGGCGCGAACGTCAAGAAGGTCAAGGAAGTCATCGATTCGGGAGTTCTCGGTCAGATCTACTACGTAGTAGTCGGCGGCGGACGTGTCAAGGGAATCCCGGGACACACGTTCATCGAAAAGGACAAGGCGGCAGTCGGTGCGGTCGGTGATATCGGCTGCTACGGTCTCGACTTCGCGCTGAACTCCATAGGCTATCCGAAGCCGCTCACCGTATCCGCGAAGCAGTTCGCACACTTCGGCAAGAACCCGAAGAAGTACGCGGAGGCTGACCGCTTCACCGTTGACGACGACTTTGCAGTCGCAATGATCCGTTGCGAGGGCGACATCGTTATCGACTACCGTGCATCGTGGGCGATGAATATGGACACCACCGGCGACTCCATGTTCTTCGGCACGGACGCAGGTCTCAAGGTAAAGGCACCCGTTGGCTGCTGCTGGGACGGCGCGGCAGGAGATCTCCTCCTCTACAAGGACGACGAGAACGGCAAGCAGGTCGCAACGCCCATTCCCGTTGAGGGCAACAACGTCAAGATGGGTATGTTCGAGTCGAAGATACGTGCGTTCGTAGACGCTTGTCTGACCGGCGGCACAGCTCCCATTCCGACCTCTCAGATAATCTACAATCAGGCTATAATCGACGGTATAATCCGCTCCAACGCCTGCGGTCACGAAGTCTCCATCGACCTCTAATCGGGTCGCCTGAGGCGACAGGCGGTCATCGGGCAGCCTGAGGCTGCGCGCATGAATCGGCGCACGTGAAGCTTAAGTTGAAAGATATCCCACGAGGCGGCTGAGCCGCCGAACGATCATCGGCGTTATTTCAGCTGAAATTGAAAGATATCACACGACAATATTATTTGTGCAGGATCGCTGAGCCGACAAGCAGACATCGGCGCACGTGAAGCTTAAATTGAGAGATATCCCACGACAATATAATGTGTGCATATCTGTCGGCTGACGGCTCGTTTTGCATAAAACGAGCCGTCAGCCGATCGTTTATAGTATACATACATCGTGTAGATAACATATTGACAAACCTACGCGAATATGCTATACTGTATATCGAAAGAGGTGATAGTATGGCTCAAACACTTATCAATATCCGTATGGACGAGGAGCTGAAAAAAAGCTTCGATAACGTCTGTAACGAACTCGGTATGAATATGACTACCGCCATAACGATCTTTGCAAAAAAGATGGTTCGTGAGAATCGCGTGCCGTTCGATGTCTCTATCGATCCGTTCTACTCCGAAACAAATCTTCGCGCTATAGAAAAAAGCAAGAGTCAGCTCGAAAACGGTCATACCGTCGTGAAGACCCTTGATGAATTAAAGGCTATGGAAGATAAGTAAGCTCGTATTCACCGAAACAGCTTGGCAGGACTACTTGTATTGGCAAACACAGGATAAAAAGACCCTGAAAAGGATCAATCAGCTTTTAGAGGACATCGAGAGAAACGGATTTAACGGTATAGGTAAGCCCGAACCGCTAAAAGGCAAGCTCAGCGGATATTGGAGCAGAAGAATAGACGACACACATAGAATAGTATACCGTCTGTCAGGTGACCTTATAGAGATCCTGCAATGCAGAGGACATTATTGATCCGACTCCTGCACAAAATAATATTGTCGTGGGTTCGCTTGCAATCTCAACTGCACGAGTGCCGATGACTGTTCGGCAGCTCAGCCGCCTCGTGTGATATCGTGCAATCTAAACTGCACGAACGCCGATGACTGCGCGCAGCCTCATGCTGCCTCAGCCGACCAAACCTGCCACCGGGTAGGGGTGCGAATGCACCTATGATACATCGTTAGGTCTTTGAAGATGTATCGTAGGGGCATTTTTTGTTTGTATACAGATGTACCCCCATTATATGTGCCGCCATACCGTCCCATATATACCAAATATAATACAACGGAGGAAACAAAAAATGTACATCATCAAAAAAATACGCAGTCTCACACGCTTCGAGCTTGCGCTCTGGCTGTTCTCCCTCGCCGGAGTAACGCTGTCGTCATTCCTCGCACCAACGTTCGACCCACTTTCGCTTACCGCCTCCGCAGTCGGCGTGACCGCGCTCATCTTCGTCGCCAAGGGCGAACCGCTCGGGCAGGTGCTGACGGTCGTGTTCAGTGCGCTGTACGGCATCATCTCGTTCTCGTTCCGCTATTACGGAGAGATGCTGACCTACCTCGGCATGAGTGCGCCGATGGCGGTGCTGGCGGTCATCGCGTGGGTCAGAAACCCATACGAGCAGGGGAGGACGGAGGTGCGCGTGAATCGGCTCGGTCGGGTGGAGATCGCGGTCATGCTCGCGCTTTCCGCCGCCGTGACGGCAGTGTTCTACTTCGTTTTGGAGTATTTCGACACCGCCAACCTCCTGCCGAGTACGATATCCGTCACAACGAGCTTTCTCGCCTCGTACTTGACGTTCCGCAGGAGTGCGTTCTACGCACTCGCCTATGCCGCGAACGATGTAGTTCTGATCGTGCTGTGGGTGCTTGCCGCGCTCGACGATCCGGCGTATCTGCCGATGATACTCTGCTTCGTGATGTTCCTCCTGAACGATACCTACGGCTTTTTCACATGGCTCCGGCGACTGCGGTCTCAGACCGCCTGAGTCTGCACAAATAATATTGTCGTGGGTTCACCTGCAATTTCAACCGAAAGTGCGCCGATGTCTGCTTGTCGGCTCAGCCGCCTCGTGTGATATCGTGCAATCTAAACTGCACAAGTGCCGATGTCTGCTTGTCGGCTCAGCCGACCCGATGACAGGCGGACAAAAAAACGATGTATCTCTTTCGAAATACATCGTTTTTACGCAAAGGGAGAGATTCGAACTCTCGGTCGGTTATTAGCCGAACACACGATTTCCAGTCGTGCGCCTTAGACCAGCTCAGCCACCTTTGCATCAGTGTGCTGTGTCTATTAGACACAATATTCACTTGCGCTGTTTGTTTCAGCCTCTATATTATATCACTGCGACCCCACTTTGTCAACCCCTTTTCAAAAACTTTTTCAAAAAACAGGGCTGCGGTCTGAGACCGCAAACAGGAATCGGGCGGCGTGACGCCGCGGGCATGAATCGGCATTCGTGAAGCTTGGGTCGGAAGATATCCCACGACAATATCATTTGTACAAATTTGGTCTATAGAACGTTTGTCTTTTGCAGACCGCTTGTTATCTATAGACTTTATATCTGTGCAGACCGCACGTAGAGAAAAAGGTAGGGAACGCCGCGGCGTTCCCTTCATCTTTTCCTTTACAAGCAGTCTGCATAAGACATAAAGTCAGCCGACACCGTGCGGTCTGCACAAGGCAAACCGTCTGTAGACAAAAAACGTGCGGTCTGCATAAGACAAAATTTCAGCAGACCAAAGTCTGCACTTTTCCACATGGTCGTGGGTTGTCTTCCAATTCCAACTGAAATAACGCCGATGACTGCCTGTCGGCTCAGCCGACCCGATGATTGTTCGGCGGCTCAGCCGCCTCGTGGGATATCGTACAATTCAAACTTCACGACCGCCGATTCATGCCAGTCGGCTCAGCCGTTTTCTTGGATCTGCTTGACGGCGAGCTGGAGCTTCTTCGAGATCACCTTCGAGTTCTGCGCCCAGTAGGAGGCAAAGTTGCTGTTCTTCGCCGGCATCAGCAGACGAAGCACGAACCACGGAGTACCGATCGACTCGTTGTACAGCTGCTCGAAATTGATCAGCGCACTGTTCTGGATGAGGTCCATCATCTCCGCAGTCTCGGCATCACGGGAATAACGATTCTTCAGCGCAACGTCAAAGTAAGCCGGTGTTACGGTGCGGTAGCTCTGCGCCGCCAGTGCCTCAAGCACTGCCGCCGACATCTCCGCATTCTTCGCATCTATCGGTATGCACCACAGAGAAAGCGCGTCCTGTACTCTCGTGCCGTATTCCTCCTGCGTCTCGTCAAGAAGCGGATACGGCAGAACACCAAAGTCCTCCTCCATCTCCGCAAACGAGGTCGCTACAGTCTCAAGTCTCGTCGTCGCGAGGAGCGAACGTCCCTCAACGAACGATGTTATATCCGTCTCACCTGCCGTGTCGGATATACAGCCGGCGTTGTTCCACATGAGATTGTATACCTTCTCGACAATAGTCGTCATGCGCTCCGTATCCACCTCAAGATACGGCAGTCCGTCCGCGTCACGCGATATCATCGATACGTGGAAGCCCTGCATGAAGGAGTCCGCATCGTTGATACAGGAGGTAACGAGACCGAAGCTGTCGCCGCTGTTCTGCTTGCCGTCACCGTTCAGGTCGATGTACGCCGCAGAGGAGATATCGTAGACGTAGTCGATAGTCCAGCGTTTTTCCTTTACAACGTCGTAGAGGTTCTCGAGCTCGTAGTCGTTCGCCAGCTTCTTGTTGAACGCGAAGACGTACATAGCCGAGGTCATGGTCTTTGCGATGTTACCGGTCACGAAATAGAGCTTGTTCGCGACCTCCAGCTCCTCAACGGCAGACTGATTCCACCACGGCTGCTCGAGATCGAGGTAGGGCAGGGGCAGAACGTCCAGCATGAGACCCTCGAGGGAGAGCTGCGGAATACGTGCCGACCAGCCGGCGATTATGTCGTATGCACCGTCGGATGCCATGATGGAGGAGCGGAGGGAGGCTATCGCGTTGTTGTAGTCCACCCAGCCCTCTGCGCGGTACGGTGCGAGGGTGACGTTAAGTCTCTCCTCGACCATGGAGTTACGTTCGTAGATCGCATCGTTGACAGGCTCACCGGTCATCTCCTCGATACCGATCTCGAGGTAGGACTGGTCGTCGCCGCGAGAGTGGATATTGACGGTCGCGCCGCCGAAATCGAGTCCGTCGGGGAGGGTATCGGGATAGTTTTCACGGCTGATCTCCGTTTCCTCCTCGGTCTCCGCATCGGTCGCGCCGTCGGACGATACGTCGGACAAGTCGGACGGGGTGGGCGTGTCACCGTTTCCGCTGTCCGCTCCGTCGGAGCAGGAGACGACAGTCGGCGCAAGCATGAGCAATGCGAGGAGCAGACACAGGCGTTTCTTTAGTTTCATTTGTTCAAGCCCTCCTAAAACCGCGATATTATTTTGTGGAGCTTCCACAAACGGTCATGAACTTTTCTTAATATAATTCGATTATAACACATTTTGAAATCGATTTCAATACAAAACCCGAATATTGCCCAAATAAATTTGCAGGGCGGCGTGACGCCGCGGGCAGTCATCGGGTCGGCTGAGCCGACAGGCATAGTCGGCGTACTTTCAGTCGAAGTTGAAAGATATCCCACGAGGGTGGAGTTTGTGCAGGATCGGTCTGCACCAATAATATTGTCGTGGGATATCTTCCAATTCCAACTGAAATAACGCCGATGACTGCCTGTCGGCTCAGCCGACCCGATTCATGCTTCCAGGCTGTCCTTGTTGAGTAAAAATTCCTTTACACCCATCATAACATAGCCCTTTTCGTCATAACGCGGCTTCATGCTCTTCTCAACGATGACGAGCTTCTTGAAGGAATCCATAGTCTTGTCAAAGGACGCCGTCTCCTGCTCGTACTTCGCCCGATCGGGGATCGCGTAGGCAGACTGGATATAGTATTTTTTACTCCCGAGAGTGGCGATAAAATCGATCTCGTACCGAGTGCGCTTCTCCTTTCCGTCAACGCCCCTCTCACGTGACTCTACCGTGCCGACATCGACCTGATAGCCCCTGTAGCGAAGCTCGTTATATATGATGTTCTCCATAATGTGTGTACCCTCTATCTGCCTGAAATTCAGACGGGCGTTTCGAAGTCCGATATCCTCGAAATATATCTTGTACGGAGTGCCAATGTATTTCCTCCCACGAACGTTGTATCGCTTTACACGAGTCAGCATGAAGGCATCCTCCATGTGAGTGATATAACGCTCCACGGTGGCATCGCAGATGCGTCCTCCGCCATGCGCGGTGTTCATGGTGTTGGCAATATTTCGAGGGTTGGTGAGAGACGATATTCCGGAGGCAACGACGTCGAGTACCTCGCCGATACCGACCTCGTCCTGTAGTCCGTAGCGGTTCTTTATATCACGCAGATAAAGATTTTGCATTTGTGAGATAAGGTAGCTCGACTTCTGCTCCTCGGTCTCCATAAGTGCTACGGCAGGAAGACCGCCGTATACGGAATAATCGTCAAAGGCTTCGCTCTTGTCCCCACCCTTGAACGCATAATATTCCGAGAACGAAAGGGGAAGCACGTGTACCTCGTCTCCTCTGCCCTCGAACTCTGTCAAGATATCCTTTGACAAAAATCTGGAATTGCTTCCGGTCACATAGACATCAAGGTTCTTCTTGCGAAGAAATCCGTTCATGACCGACTCAAACGCACCGAGCTTCTGCACCTCGTCAAGCAGGATGTAGTACATTCCGTCATCCGTGAGCCTGGGCTGTAGCCAGTTCAGGAATTTGGTAGGATCGACCTTTCTGTCCTCACGTGCATTATCAAGGACTATGGGATCTTCTCCGATCCTTATCAGATCGTCAGCCGAATCGAAGGCGAATCTGATGATATGATCCTCCGCTGTCTCCTCCGAGATCAGGTGATCGTAGAACAGGGTATTGAGCAGGTACGATTTTCCGCTTCTCCGTATACCGGTGATGACCTTTATGAAGCCGTTGTGTTTTCTGACGATAAGTCTATTCAGATAGACGTCTCTTTTTATCTCCACGATGACCTCTGTCTAATATTTTTGCCGCACGCGGCAGTTTTATTATATCCTATTATACGTCATCTATTCAAAAAATGCAATAACTAAAGCCATTTCGTCCTATGCACACCGCCCTATTTGCCGACACAGAAGCGGGAGAAGATCTCGGTGACGATCTCCTCGTTCACACCGCGCCCGTCCGTCTCGGAGAGCGCAGCCATCGCCTCCTCGACCAACGTGCAGACCGCATCGAGCGGATCTCCCGACGTAAGTCCTCCCAACGCCGCCGTCAACGCTACGTCCGCTCGTAAGAGCTGCGTCCGCTGACGAACGTCCCAGATCACCGCATCGTGCCGCAGGTCTATCCCGTCACTGCCGAACCTCCGCGCTACCACCGCCGCAAGCTCGTCTATGCCGCACTCGTTCGCACAGCTCACTCGTACTACGTTCTCCGCACCGCCGCATACCTCCGCGATACGTTCCTCGTCTATGCTGCTCTCTCCGTTACCTCCACCACACAGATCGAGCTTGTTTATCACCCCGATGATCGGTACGCCGTCACTCTCGCCCTCGCCCCCGAGCCGACCGAGCCGCAATAGAAGCTCCTCGTCCTGCTCGTTCAACGGCTCCGCTCCGTTCCATACCGCAAGCACCAGCTCCGCTCCCTCCAGCTCGTCATACGCCCTCTCGATGCCAAGCCGCTCCACCTCGTCACTCGACTCGTGTATGCCTGCCGTGTCCGACAGACGAAGCGTCACTCCTCCGAACGATGCCGTCTCGCGCAGTACGTCACGTGTCGTTCCGGCGACACTTGTAACTATCGCTGCCTCATCCCCGACGATACGGTTAAAGAGGGAGGACTTTCCGACGTTCGGACGACCGCATATCACGCACCGCACACCGGTCTGCACGGCGCGACCCGTCTTGTAGGTCGAAAGGAGACGGCGGACATCGGCGGAAACGGAGCGCAGTACCTCACCGATGCGCCGTTCGCCCTCGTCACCGACATCCTCCTCGGGATAATCGATAGCGGCATAGAGCGCGGTCATTACGTCGAGGAGGGAAGCGGAGAGACGGTCGAGCTCACGGCTGACGTTTCCCCGTGCCGCACCTCCGGCAAGTCTGCGCCGTTCGGTGGTGTCGGCATCGATGAGCCTTCCGACCGCCTCGGCCTCGGTGAGGGAGAGCTTGCCGTTCAGAAAGGCACGCTTGGTGAACTCACCTGCATCCGCCATTGTCGCGCCGTGGGCGATAGCGGAGAGGAGGACAGCCTCGGTGACGGCTGTACCGCCGTGACAGGACAGCTCGACCACATCCTCTCCGGTGAAGGAGCGCGGAGCGCGGAAGACGGTGCAGATACCGCTGTCGCAGACGTCACCGTCGGAGTCGAGGATATCGCCGAAGGCGGCGAAGCGTTCGGGAAGCTCACGGACGGCTTTACGGGAGGCAGAGACGAACATACGCTCTGCGACCGAAACTGCATCCGTTCCGGATATACGAATAACGGCGATACCGCCGCGACCGCGTGGTGTTGACACTGCGGCAATGGTACTGGATAAAGGATTCATGATATTATATACCTCAATTATGTTTTGTCGGCTGAGGTCGGCTGAGCCGACAGGCAGTCATCGGCGGCGGTCTGAGACCGCAAACAGTCATCGGCGTTATTTCAGTTGGAATTGAAAAATATCACACGACAATATCATTGGTGCAGGTCGCCTGAGGCGACAGGCAGTCATCGGCGGCGGTCTGAGACCGCAAACAGTCATCGGCGTTATTTCAGTTGGAATTGAAAAATATCACACGACAATATCATTGGTGCAGGTCGCCTGAGGCGACAGGCGGTCATCGGCGGCGGTCTGAGACCGCAAACAGTCATCGGCGTTCGTGCAGTTGAAATTGCACGATATCCCACGACAATTTTATTGGTTCAGATCTATTATGACGAGTTCTCCTTCCA
>CAYSKU010000071.1:0-11425 GCA_964431775.1 uncultured Ruminococcus sp.
GTATGCAGCGTATCAAGCAGGAGCTGGAGAACTTAGCACTTTCCTACCTCGACCCGATAGGCTACGAGGAGGTATCGGCGGATATCGAGCGCAAATACGGTCAGAATCAGAACTTTATAGAAAATACACGTGCCATAGTCTCCGAAAAGCTCGAGGAGTATAAGATAAACTTCACCCTCGAAGGTCGTGTCAAAACGGTATATTCGATATACCGTAAGATGTTCAAGCAGAACAAGAGCTTTGACGAGATATACGACTTCTACGCCATACGTATCATAGTCGATACAGAGCTCGAATGCTATACCGCACTCGGCATAATCCACGAGATGTTCAAGTCGATCCCCGGCAGATTCAAGGACTATATCTCCACCCCGAAGCCGAATATGTATCAGTCACTTCATACTACAGTCATAGGACGTGACGGTATACCGTTCGAGGTGCAGATACGTACACGCGATATGCACCATGTCGCCGAGTACGGTGTTGCGGCACACTGGAAATATAAGTCGGGTGCCGACAGCAAGGAGGATATCGACAAGAAGCTGACATGGATATCACGTCTCATCGACACCGAAAACGGCGCGATAGACAACGAGGACTTCATGCACGCCCTGAAGATCGATATATTCAGTGACGAGACCTTTGTCTTTACTCCAAAGGGAGACGTCATCGCACTTCCGCAAAACTCTACACTCATCGACTTTGCATACGCCATCCACTCCGAGGTCGGAAACAAGATGGTCGGTGCGAAGATAAACGGCATGATCTCACCCATAGATCGTGTTCCGCAGACCGGCGAGATCGTCGAGATACTGACCTCCTCGTCCTCGAAGGGACCGAGCCGCGACTGGCTCAAGATAGTAAAGACGAGCGAGGCACGCGCAAAGATACGTCAGTGGTTCAAGAAGGAAAAGAGACCCGAGAACATAAAGTTCGGACTTGCGGAGCTTGAGAAGGAGTTTTCGAAGCTCGACGTAAAGCCGACCGAGGAGCAGAAGACCGAGATAATCGCCGCGACCGCACGTCGTCTCGGTATGGCTATACCGGACGATCTGCTCAACGCCATAGGCTTTAACGGTATCGCGATGACGAAGGTGCTTGCAAAGCTCAAGGATGAGTACGAGCGCATAGTCAAGCCGGAGGAAGCTCCCGTCACCGATGTCGAGCAGGTGCAGACGCAGAGATCGAAAAAGATACGCTCGAACAGCGGTATCATGATAGACGGTGAGTACGGCTGTGAGGTCAAGTTCGCGAAGTGCTGTAATCCGCTCCCCGGCGACCGTGTCATAGGCTTCGTCACAAAGGGGTACGGTGTGTCGATACACAAGTACGACTGCCCGAACGCTGTAGCCGGACGAAAGAACCCCGTTATGTCGGACCGTTGGCTCCGTGCGGAGTGGGACAGCGAGGTGCTGTCGGCATCCGCACAGAATAAGGCTCTGTTCGAGGCGGTACTACAGGTCTACGCCGAAAACGATATAAGACTTATAGTGGATCTCACCTCCGCACTTGCCGATATGAAGGTCTCTCTCCTCTCGATCAATACTCAAAAGAGCGGAAACGACGAGATCATCATAAATCTGACAGTTGGTTGTAAGAATGTCGAGCATTTCAATTCGATAATGTCACGTCTGAGATCGATATCCCACGTACAAAGCATCACAAGAGGCTATGCGTGATGTATATACAGTAATGACCTGAGGAGGCTTTTAAATGAAGATAACCTACATCGGAACAGCCGCATCGGAGGGACTTCCCGCGCTGTTCTGTCAGTGTCCCGTGTGTGCCGATGCACGGCGCAGACCGGGACGTGAGTTCCGCGGACGTTCGGGAATATGTGTGAACGATAGGCTGCTCGTTGACTTTCCGCCGGACATATACTACGGTGCGGCACGAGCAGGCGTAGACCTTTCCGCGATAGAGGATATAGTCGTCACCCACGCACACGAGGATCATTTCGATCCCTACGAGCTGTCAACACGCCGTGAGCCGGTCTATTGTAAGCGCGAACGCTCGGGTGTCGATAAGCTCCACGTCTACGGAAACATGAGAGCAGGGGAGCTGCTCGACTGCTATGTCTCGGGTGCAGGTAGCGGACACGGTGAGCAGAACGGACTCGTTTTCGACTATCAGCCGTCCTTTGAGCCGATAGAGACCGCCGCCGGAGTGACCGTCACCATGCTTCCGGCAGACCACGATAAGGGTCAGGAGTGCCGTATGATGCTCCTTTGCGAGAGGGAGACGGGGAAGACCTTCCTCTACGGTCACGACACCGGACTTTTCCCGAAGGAGACGGTCGAGTTCTTGCGCGGCAAGCACTGCGACCTCATCAGCCTCGACTGCACGAACGTCCTGCTCGGCAATGCGAACGACCGTAACCATATGGGACTTGCGGCAGACCTGCATATGAGGGATATCCTCATCGAGAACGAAACGGCAGACGATTCCACACGCTTTATAGTACATCATTTCTCACATAACGGCTTCGTACCGAACGGAAAGTACTGTCCGCAGTCGGAGTTCGAGCAGACCGCCGCCGCGCACGGCTTCACGATGGCGTATGACGGAATGCAGATCGAGATATGACATACATATGTCGAATAACTGAAAGGAGCATCGGGGAGACCCGATAAACATATATGAAAGCTATACTACAGCGCATATCCGAGGGTAAGGTCGTCATAGACGGAGAGACCGTCGCGGAGTGCGGACACGGACTCATGATACTTCTCGGAGTCGCAGACGGCGATACCGAGGAGGATGCCGACCTTCTCTCGGCAAAGATAGTCAAGCTGCGTATCTTTGCGGACGAGAACGACAGGATGAACCTCTCCGTCGCCGATATCGGAGGTGGGGTGATGGTAGTCCCGAACTTCACTCTCCTTGCCTCGTACCGAAAGGGAAATCGTCCCGACTATCTACAGTCGGCAGCTCCCGAGGAGGCGAAGCGTCTCTTCGAATATTTCGCCGACCGTATCGCGCAGGAGATACCGAATACCACGAGAGGTGTGTTCGGCGCGGACATGAAGGTCTCGATAACGAATGACGGTCCCTGTACCATTCCGATGGACTCGGACGTTCTGAAGCAGCCGAAGAGATCGTAGCCATGATCGTAAAAATCAACGGAAACGTAAAGCCGTATTACGTACAGACCATCGCGATGATATTCTTTCCGGGAGCAAAGTTTCCCGAGAACGAGGAGCTGACCGAGGACACAGTCACCCTCACCCTCGATATGACCGAGGATGAGTCGGGCGTTCGTTCGGTCGCTGCGATAGCACGGGGAGACCGCTCCTCAAGCGCGACTGCCGAAGTACCGTGGAGCGTGTCGCCGGATCGCGATCACGTCAGACGGCTCTCCGCAGGAGCCGCACTTCGCCGCGCAGGTATAGACTTCACAGGCTATACCCCACCGTGGGGGATACTCACGGGGGTACGTCCGGCAAAGGTAGCAACGGAGCTTCTTTCGTCCGGTCTTTCGGAGGACGAGGTCGCCGCCGCACTCGAGCGCGACTACTTTGTCACACGTAAAAAGGCAGCTCTCGCTACTTCTGTAGCGCGTGCCGAGGAACGACTTGTGACAGCGGAGACGAGACGTGAGTGCAGCGTATACATCGGTATACCGTTCTGTCCCACGCGGTGCGCGTACTGCTCGTTCGTTTCGTATACCTCACCGAATCTCTTAAAGCTGATACCCGAATATCTCACCGCACTTGCACTTGATATCGACAATATCTTCGAGACGGTGCGTGAGCTTGGCATGAACGTCGCAACGGTCTACGTCGGAGGAGGTACGCCGACGATACTTGACCCCTCACAGCTATCGTTCCTTTTGTCGCACCTTCGCCGTTACGTCTCCGACACACGTGAGTTCACGGTCGAGGCGGGACGACCCGACACCATAACGAAGGAAAAGCTTGCCGTCCTTGCGGAGAACGGAGTCTCACGTATCAGCGTGAATCCGCAGTCACTGAACGATGAGGTACTGCGAAGCATCGGTCGCGCACATACGACCGAGATGTTCTATCGTGCGTATGAGCTTGCACGTGAGAGCGGCATCGGTGACATAAACGTAGACCTGATAGCAGGTCTGCCGAACGATACACCGGAGTCCTTCAGACATACCGTTGACGGTGTGCTTGCGCTCGACCCCGAGAATATTACCGTACATACGTTCAGCGTAAAGCGTTCGGCAGAGCTGCGGTCTGAGGGGGCGTTCGACAGGAGCGGAGAGGTCGCCGCAGACGGAGTTGACTATTCGCAGACCGTCCTTCCCGAGGCAGGCTACAGTCCGTACTATATGTACCGTCAGAAGAATACCGTAGGAAATCTCGAAAACGTCGGCTACGCGAAGCACGGACATGAAGGACTGTACAATGTATACATGATGGAGGAGCTGCACAGCATATTTGCCGCGGGAGCCTCCGCAATGACAAAATTCGTATCTCTGCCGACCGAAAACGGCGTTCGTATAGAGCGAGTCGCCGAGCCGAAGTATCCGTATGAATATCTTCGCGATCATGCCGGCGAGACGGGACAGCATCGCCGTGACCTTTTAAGAAGCTCGGCATTTGAGTTTTTCGCAAAGCAGCCCTGATATATAATAGAGGAAAACTCATGAAAAGCTATGATATAAGAGTAGCCTCGAGGGATGAGGCACAAAGGCTCGTTTCGGAGTGTGAGACCTCCTTTCGCTCTCGCCTTGACGAAACGGTAGAAAGCGTACTTTCGCGTGACGGACTTCGTATAGTCACCCTCTCCGGTCCTACCTGCTCCGGTAAGACCACGACAGCCTCCAGACTGATCGAGGAGATCGCAGCCTCCGGACATCACGCGGTCGTCATCTCCATAGACGACTTCTTTCACGACAGACAGGACAGGAACCGAGTTGACATAGCTCCGCCGGATTACGATTCCGTTGAGGCTATAGACCTTGACTATCTCTCGGTATTCCTGTCGCGCTTGCAGAGCGAACAGAGCGTTCTCGTTCCGAAATACGATTTTGCGAAGACAAGACGTGTCGGCTATCACGAATATATCCCCGATCCGCTTGATATATATATAATTGAAGGGATACAGGCGGTATACCCCGAGATAACGTCCCGTCTCGATACGCATTGCAGTATATTTATATCTGTCGAGGATGATGTTATGCTGAACGGCGTGTACTTCGAGAGGCACGAGATACGTCTTCTGCGCCGTATAGTCCGTGATAAGCTGTTCAGAGGTGCGACGCCGGAATTCAGTCTGCACCTTTGGGAGAGCGTGCGTGCAAACGAGGAACGAAGCATATTCCCGAACTGTAGGAGCTGTGACCTGTATATCGATTCGTTCCTGCCGTATGAGCTGTTCATACTGCGTGAGCTTGCGATACCTCTCCTATCGGACGTTCCATCGGACAGCAAGCGGCGGTGCGAGGCAGACGTGCTTCTCAAAAAGCTGGCGGCACTTCCGGTGCAGCCCTTTGACGACCGCATGATCCCGAAAGCATCGGTCTTCCATGAATTTATCGGATGAACCGCGAACGGAGGTCTTTTATTGACTGTAGGGCATCGGAAGCGGAAAAGGCGCGATATCGAAGATGACGGAACGAAAAAGACCGATCGTAACGACAGGTCGTTCTACTCGGGCGTTATGCTCCTTACCGCCTCGAACCTTATAGTCAAGGTGACGGGACTTCTCTTTAAGATACCGATGAACTATATCGTCGGCGATACCGGAATGGGGTATTTCAACTCGGCATATTCGATATATACGTTCTTCTATATGCTGTCTACCTCGGGACTTCCGGTCGCCCTTGCCGTAATGATATCGGAATATAAGGCATCGGGACGTATCGCGGCGGCACGTACCGTATTTCGAGCGGCACTGTGGCTGTTCGCACTCGGCGGCGGTGCGATATTCTTGCTTATGTACCTTGCCTCCGATACCTTAGCCGCGCTCATACGCTCGGAGCTGTCGTCAGCCTCGGTCGCAGTTGCCGCACCGACTATACTTTTCGTCTGTGTGGCAAGTGCCGTGCGCGGATATTTTCAGGGGTGCGGAAATATGCTCCCGACCGCCGTCTCACAGCTGATAGAGGCACTCGGCAAGACCGTCATCGGACTTTCGGCGGCAGTCTACGCCGTCCGTATCGGTAAGCCCGTGGAGACGGTCTCCGCGTATGCCGTCTCGGGACTGACCCTCGGCTCGTTTGCCGGAATGCTCTATCTATGCTTTACAAAGTTAAAGCGAGGTGCGTCGGACGTAGCCGTTGAACTGCCGCGAGAGAGAAGCGCATCGCCCGATACCGTATCGTATCGCGCCGTACTCGGACGTTTTTTGCACATCTCTCTGCCGATCACGGTCAGTGCCTCCGTCATGAGCCTTACGAATATGCTCGATACCGCGCTGATACAGCGTGTCCTCACGGAGAACGGTATGCCGTCGGAGGAGGCAGCGGCACTTTTCGGAAACTATACCTCCCTTGCAGTGCCAATGTTCAATCTGCCGCCGGTGCTCGTCTACCCGATAGCGTATTCTCTCGTGCCGAGGGTCGCCTCTGCCGTCTCCTCGGGGGATACGGAGCGAACGAGGCTTTCGGTAGAGACCGCGCTTCGAGCCGCCGTAGTTATCGGTATGCCGTGCGCGCTCGGACTGACCGTCCTTGCGGAGCCTATACTGTGTCTGTTCTACAGAGCGGACTCGGCGCACCTTGCAGCCCCACTGCTCACTCTGCTTGCGCCGTCCTCGTTCTTCGTCTGCATACTTGCGGTGACGAACTCGATACTACAGAGCTGCGGCGCGGAGAGATGTCCCGTTATCGCGATGCTCTGCGGAGCGGTCGTGAAGTGTGTATCGAGCGTGATACTGCTCGGCAGACTCGGTATAGTCGGCGCACCGCTCTCGACCTTTCTCTGCTACCTTACCGTGACCGTCATAAACCTTTCGTTCACGGTCGGCAGGACGGGTATACGTCCGAGCTTTTTCGGGATATTTTTTCCGCCGGCAGTCTCGGGGCTTTTGTGTGCGGTGACTGCCGTACTTGTAAACGACCTGCTTGACGGTGTTCTCGGGCGGCTTGCGTGTCCGATAGCGATACTTTGTGCGGCGGCTGTCTATTTCGCGCTCATGGCGTTTGGAGGACAGCTCAAGCTACGTGATATTATTCCCGAGAAGACGAACTGACATAAGCTGTAAAGGAGTCTGAAGCAACAGGATGAAGAAAACAGATGAGATAAAGAAAAGATTGGTCTCGGAGGAGCGGCACGACCTTTCCTCACTGCGTGACCTTGTAGAGGTGCTTCGCAGTGAGGAGGGCTGTCCTTGGGATCGTGAGCAGACCCATGGGTCGATCAGAGCCGACTTTATCGAGGAGACCTACGAGGTCATCGAGGCTATAGATAACGACGATCCGACACTGCTTCGCGAGGAGCTTGGGGACGTGCTGTTCCAGATAATGTTCCATAGCCGTATCGAGGAGGAGAGCGGACACTTCACGATAGACGAGGTCATAAACGACATCTGCGAAAAGATGATAGTCCGTCATCCGCACGTATTTGCGGATACCACGGTCTCGGGTACGGGCGAGGTGCTTGAAAACTGGGACAAGCTAAAGGCAGAGGAAAAGAGTAGGCTTACGGTACGACAGTCCATGGAGGCTGTGCCGCGCAAGCTCCCGACCCTCATGCGGGTACGAAAGATCGCAAAAAAGGCACGCAAGGACGGCTACGACTTCGGCGACCTCGAAAAACGTCTCGGGGACACAGCAGACGCACTTTCGAAGGTGTCGAGCGAGGTCGAGAAGGAGGCTCTGCTCTGCAAGCTGATATTCGACTCGGCGACCTACGCCGCAGTGCTTAACGGAGCGGATACGGAAAAAACGGTCGGTGAGCTGCTCGACCGCTTTGTAAATGATTACAAAAGCGGCAGTGAGCAGGAAAACGCAGTAACGGAAACGGAGGAACAAAAAAATGAGACTTGACAAATTTTTGAAGGTATCACGTATAATCAAGCGGCGTACTGTCGCGAACGAGGCTTGCGACAGCGAGCACGTTGAGGTGAACGGCAAACGGGCAAAGGCATCCTACGATGTCAAGGAGGGCGACATCATAAGTGTCACCTACGGTGAACGCACACTTCGTGTCCGTGTGCTTGACGTTCGAGAACACGCTATGAAAGCCGACGCCGCTTCAATGTACGAGGTCCTGTGAGGCGGCGGTCTGAGACCGCAAGCATGATCGGCACACTTGAAGTTGAAATTGAAAGATATCCCACGACAATATCATTTGGTGCAGGTCTATTGTCACGCGCTCTCCTTCCACCGCTAACGCGGTCTCCCTCCCTGAGGGAGGCTCATGCACGTGTTTTCTCTACGTGCAATTTACGCAAAACGAGCTGTCAGCAGACAAGTCTGCACAAACTCCACCCTCGTGGGATTTCTTTCAACCCAAACCGAAAGTGTGCCGATGTCTGCCTGTCGGCTCAGGCGACTCTGCACAAATAAATATTGTCGTGGGATTTCTTTCAACCCAAACCGAAAGTGTGCCGATGTCTGCCTGTCGGCTCAGCCGACCTCAGCCGACCGGAATATATCGAGAGCGTGCCGCATATGATAGAGCAAAGATCAGATCACAGCGGAGGGGCGAGCATGGAGCAGAACGGTCAGGATATATGCCTTTTTTCACGTAAACGGATGGAGCTGACAGGCATCGATGAGGTGGACAGCTTCACGGACGAACAGATCACCGTCACCTCCTCTCTCGGACGTATCTCGATAGAGGGGCGCGGACTCCGTATTGAGAGCTTCGACACGGAGCGCGGAACTCTTCGCGTGAACGGTGAGCTTGACAGCCTTTATTACTTCGGAGACCGTGATCCGGGCGAGAAGAAGGGCTTTTTCTCACGCCTGTTCAGGTGAGACAGGGAAGTGAAGCGTGAATGGAGATCTATATCGAAAAACAGCTGTCTGTCATACTCTATTCGCTGATCTTGGGGTTGATTTTCGGCGGACTATACGATATAATAAGGATAATACATATCCTCTGCGGTATCGCAACGTATCAGGCGCACCGTACAACGATGAAGCGCGGCAGACTGCCGTTCATACTTTTTTTCATCCTCGATATCGCCTATATGCTCACCGTAACGGTGTGCTTCTCCGTCTTCCAATACTGGCAGATGAACGGCAGATTTCGCTGGTTCGTCCTGCTGTCAACGCTGATCGGAGCGGCTCTGTGGCATAAAACGGCAGGACGCGCCGTCATGTCGGTCTCGGAGACCCTCGTCTCCCTCCTGCGCCGTGCGATACACTGCCTCATCATAGTACCATTTTGCTTTATCTACAGCTCGATACGCCGTTTGCTGTACCTTTTGGCGAAGCATACCGTGCTTCGCGTGCTGTCGGCGGTGGTCTGCGCGATAAGGTGTGTGCGGCATTCGTATCTGCGCGGCAGACTTGTAAGGGATATCGGAGGTGCACAAATGCAGAGGAAAAATTTAAGGAAACAGCTATGAAACTTTTGTCGGGAAACATTTTCGTCCGATTCGCGGCACTTATATTTACGATAGTCTGCGTGATCAGTCTCGTCATTCTTCGTCTTGAGAACAACGAGAAAAAAACGCAGGTCGATGAGCTGCGCCGTGACGTTGAGGAGATGGAGAATTATGTGAGCGAGCTTGAAGCGGACGTGGCAAAGCCCTTTGACGAGGAGTACGTCGCGGAGATCGCACACAGTGAGCTTGGTCTTCGTTACCCGCAGGAGGTCATCTTCTACAGTGACGGTGAGGGTAAATGACCGAGATCTCAAAAAAGGTAAGGGTGGTGCTTCTTGCACTTGCGCTCGTTGCGGTGCTTGCGACCCTTGCCGCAGTCAGGATAGCCTTTATGTATCGTGAACGCTCGGCTGAAAAGGAGGAGGCGGCAGACCGCGCCGAAGCCCTGACGGAGGACGTCTACGACCTCGAAGCGGAGATCGTCTCACTGAACAGTCAGATCGAGTCACTGAAAAATAAGGTCAGTGACGCAGAGGAGGACTACACCGAGCTTTACACCGATTACAGTGAACTCAAGGAGAACGTTGACGATATCTCGGACGAGCTGTCGTCAAAGGAGGGTGAGCTTACCGAGGCGACAGCGGAGCTTGACGAAAAGAACAGACGTATCACCGCACTGGAAAAACGTCTGAACAAGCAGCTCGGTCGCTATGACGATGCGGTCGCGGAGAAGACACAGCTCGGACTTGAGGTCGCGGAGCTTGAGGAGCGGATAGCACAGCTCGAAGCGGACATATACCGTCTCCGTACCGCTGCCGCAGTGCGCTCCTCCGAGGTCGCCGCAAGCACCCCTGCGAACGAAGCACCGAACGTCACCCTCGAGCGTGAGAGCGAGACAGAGCCTGCACCGGAACCCGAGCCTGTGACCTACACACCGGCATACGTGCCGTCGGGGGAGGTCAGCGAGGACGAGCTGATGCGCCTCCTACAGTACGGTGTTCCGCTGAAATGGTATAAGAACGCGGACGGCTCACTCTATCGTGCGCCCTCACAGTTCACGGCATACGGCTACTACGACATAACGAGCGGCGAAGCGATGCTCTACAATAGTGATGCGGTCTACTATTCCGCAAGCCTCATAAAAGCACCGTACATATATTCCGTCCTTCTCGAGATAACGGAATTCGAGAGAACGGCGGAGCGTGACGAGAACGGTGACATAATATACGGTGAGGGCGAGGAGAGATACGACCTTGACGAGCTGTGGACGTTCGATCCCGAGACGATGATGGCAGAGGGGTCGGGTGAGCTTCAGTCGATGCCGGCAGGAACGCAGATGACGTGGCGTGAGCTGTTCTCCTACGTCCTTTTGTGGAGCGATAACGTCGCGTGGGAGCAGATAATGGAGCGATTTGGCTTTGGGACGTTCTATCGTCTGGTCGGTGAGCTTGGGATACAGGGAACTGCCTCGGACTTCATGGATCTTTCGGTAAACGACTGCATCGCCTTTCTTCGTGAGATGTACAAATTTTTCGAGACCGGAGAGCCTCTTGCGGAGTTCATGAAGGAGAACATGATGAAGTCGAAGCACGACGTCATGATCTGTGCCGCGTTTCCGGAGGATACCGTGCCGCACAAATACGGCTGGGATAAGGACTCATACCATGATATGGCAATAATATACGATGAGCATCCGTACATACTCGTCATAATGACCGACCTGCACGACGGCACGGACGAGGATAACGCCTTTGTCCGTTCGGTCGTCGAGCTGACGAAGCAGCTGCACGAAAAACGCTACGAATAAGATTAAACGACCGCGGTGACGGGGCATTGCTCCGTTACTGCGGTCGCTTTGTTACATTATATTATATATCGGACGTTTTCGTCAGGTGCTGTTTGAAAAAGAAGGAGATATGTACAGGAGCGAGAGAGCTTTGTGATAGACGAA
>CAYSKU010000072.1:0-11347 GCA_964431775.1 uncultured Ruminococcus sp.
ATCACAAAGATCTCTCGCTCCTGTACATATCTCCTTATTTTTCAAACAGCACCTAGCACGATCCGAAGGATTGTTTTTCCGGAGACCCGAAGCGTGAAAGGAGTGTGATCGAGTGAAAAGGATGATCGCATTGACTGTGGCACTTATCTGTATTTTGGCATCGTGTGGCTGCAATAGCAATACTGCCGATACCACAGCGGAAAATTAAGTAGTTTCAGCCGATCACGGCTTTGAGAAAGGTAGTGATATATTGGCAAAGCATGAATTTGGTATAATGCAGGATGCTCCAAGGATGGGAGTGCGTTACGATAGATACGAACCGCAGAAATATAACTGCATTTCTGTCGATGACGACTATTTAGAGGATGTAGTGTCAGATCTCAGCCACCTCGATCTGTATTGGCATACGCTCGAAGTCAAAGGAAAGGGACTTGAATATTGTGGTATAACACTTATTCCGCCCTCATTGATACGAGCCTTTACAGAGGTCATAAAGGATATTTCGGGGCTATCCGAGCTAAAAGAGCTATCGGAGACGGCTCTTGCGGAAAACAAATGGATGATCTGTTTTGGTATATGAAAGCTCAAAGACCGAGCGTGGTCTGCCGCGCTAAACACAACAACTGAATACCGAAAAACTTACCGCCGCCGATCGCAATGTGCGAAAGGTCGGCGGTATTTTTTGAAAGTAGATGTCGCCGTGGTCTCACCCTCTTGACGAACTCCGTTATTTGTGGTATCCTTTTATCATAGATCACGATATATGCGAGGGACATAAAATGAAAAGATTCACCTTCGGCACTCCCGAGAAGCTCGTTCCGTCTATGTTCTGCGATGGCTTTTGCTATACGGAAACAAAGGTAGATTATCCGGCTTCAAATTTCTCCTGCCGTCAGACCGCAAGAGGCTTTCTTGTTGAATTCCCGATAGAGAACGACTGCCATATCTTCGGCTTCGGTCTGCAATTGAAGCAGTTCGACCACCGTGGACGTAAGCTGCGCCTTGACGTAAACGCCGATCCGGTGACGAACAACGGAGAGACTCACGCGCCTGTTCCGTTTTTCGTCACCAACAAGGGCTACGGAATGTATTTCGACACCGCACGCTACGCTGAATTCACGTGCGGCAAGCAGAAGAACGGCTCGTCTGTCGCGCTCTCCGACGGCGGTGCGGCTGACAACACCGACGAGCTTTACGCGGTCAGACGTGACGCCGATGCCGTAATGAGCGTTCTCATACCGGCGGCGCAGGGTATCGACATATACGTTTTCGAGGGCGAGACGATCACCGACATAGTAAAGCAGTACAATATGCTGTCGGGTGGCGGCTGTGACGTTCCCGAATGGGGACTCGGTATGCTCTACCGCTGTTACACCGGTTGGAATTCCGAGCGTATCGTGCAGACGGGCGACTATTTCCGCGAAAACGATATTCCGTGCAGTATCATCGGACTTGAGCCTGGCTGGCAGACTCACGCCTACTCCTGCACCTACGTGTGGAGCGACCGTTACCCCGACCCGGACAGCTTCATAAAGGCTCTGACCGAGCGCGGCTACCACATCAACCTTTGGGAGCACGCCTTTACTCATCCGAGCAGTCCGATATACAACGACATAGCGGCTCATTCGGGCGACTATCTCGTGTGGGGTGGGGCGGTTCCTGACTTTGCCGACCCTGCGGCACGTGAAATTTTCGCAGGCTACCACAAAAATGCACTTGTGGAGCATGGTATAGACGGTTTCAAGCTCGACGAATGTGACTCAAGTGACAACACCGGCAGCTGGAGCTTCCCGTTGCATTCGAGCTTCCCCTCGGGTCTTGACGGCGAGCAGTACCATTCGCTGATGGGTACGCTCTACGCAAAGACGATCATGCAGGCACTTGACGGAAGACCGACTCTGTCCTCGATACGTCAGATGGGTGCGCTTGCCGCGCCGTATCCGTTCGTGCTGTACAGTGACCTGTACGACCACCGCGACTTCATACGCGGAGTGGTGAACTCGGGCTTCTCGGGCATACTGTGGACACCCGAATTCAGGCAGGCGCAGAACCGTGAGGAATGCATCAGGCGAGTACAGGCTATCGTATTTTCGGCGCAGTGTCTCGTAAATGCGTGGTACTATGACGGGATACCGTGGGTAGAGCATGGGTGTGAGGAGGAGGTACGCGAGCTATTGAAGCTTCGCGAGTCGCTGATACCCAAGCTGAAGAAGGCGTTTGACGAATATCACGAGACGGGAAAGCCGCCGATACGTGCGCTCGTCATGGACTATACGAATGACGAGGCTACATACTCGATCGACGATCAGTGGATGTTCTGCGACGATATTCTCGTTGCGCCGATCGCGGCGAACAGCGGAGACGAGCGTGACGTATATCTTCCGGTCGGATCCAAATGGGTGGATTACTTTACGGGGGAAGAGGTCTCCGGCGGCTGGCATCACGTAAACACCAAAGGCATTCCCGTATACAGGCGGCGTGACGCCGCAAGCAGTCATCGGGCGGTCTGAGACCGCAAACAGTCATCGGGCAGCCTGAGGCTGCAAACAGTCATCGGGCGGTCTGAGACCGCAAACAGTCATCGGCGTTCGTGCAGTTTGGGTTGCATGATATCCCACGACAATATTATTGGTGCAGGATTGTCTGCTGACGGGCAGCCTGAGGCTGCGCGCAGTAATCGGCGTTCGTGAAGTTGTGGTTGCAAGACATCCCACGACAATATTATATGTGCAGCACATGAATGAGCCTCCCTCCGGGAGGGAGACCGCGTTAGCGGTGGAAGGAGAATGCGTTACAATAAATTTGCACATATAAAATTGTCGTGTGATATTTTCCGATTTCAACTGAACGAACGCCGATTTCTGCACTCTCCTTCAGTCGCGTGCGCGACAGCTCCCTCCCGGAGGGAGCCTTATCTATGTTAAGCCGACAAATGAAGAAATATAACAAAACAACGTTACCTTTGGTATTCCCCATATCCGTTCGCAAAAACGTGTGCAACAAACTATATCAAAGGCTTCCGCCACCCCAACCGGTAGGAATATACGTCCTGACTGCAAGGTTCGGCGGTATTCTCACCTACTTAGCTTCACGAAAGGGAGAGTCCGGAGGGGCATTAATTGAAGGAAACGCTTGCGTTTCCAACATATTAAAATACGTGCAGTCTGCATAAGACGAGCCGCCAGCCGACACCGTGCAGTTTGCACAAAACATCCCCCTAAAATGTTTTATCGATTTACTTGACTAAAGCGATAAAGCGTGATATAATATAGACCGATAAGATCGAACATATACCAAGGAGCAATACATGACCCCAAACATTTTGCGAAAAGAAGAAAAAGCAATATTCGCCCTGCGTGAGCTCTACGAAACGCACGGCTACAAAAAATATAAAATGTCCAAGTTCGAGGAGTACGACCTGTACGCCGATAACCGAAGCTTCCTTGCAGGCGGAAGCATTATAACGTTCAACGATACGCACGGCAAGCTTCTCGCGCTGAAGCCCGATGTCACATTATCGATAGTCAAAAATGCCGCAGACGGCGAACGGATAAAGGAATACTACAACGAGAACGTCTACCGTGCCGTTGACGGAGAATATCGCGAGATAATGCAGGTCGGTCTCGAATGTATCGGGGATATCGACCTGTATTCGACCTGCGAGGTCGTCCTCCTTGCCGAAAGGAGCCTTTCCTGTATCTCGGACAGCTACATTCTTGACCTGTCAAACGCGGCGTTCGTCGGCGGTCTGCTCGAAAACAGAAGCATCCCCTATGACGTTCGCGAAGCAATTCTTACCTGTGTGGCGGGAAAGAACGCTCATGACCTTGCTCGTATCTGCCGCGAGAACGGACTTGACTCCGACCTTTCCGAAAAGCTGACGGTCGTCTCCGAGACCTACGGCAGAGCCGAGGAGGTCATACCCCGTCTTCGTCCTATGGCGGAGAACGACACGATGTCCGGTGCGCTCGACGAGCTTGAGGCGATCTGCCGCTTTATGAACGCGATAGGTGAGGGGGAGCATATTCGTCTCGACTTCTCACTCATCAACGATATGAGCTACTACGACGGTATGATATTCCGCGGCTACATTGACGGTGTGTCGAGCGGTGTCCTGTCCGGCGGTCGCTACGACCGTCTTCTCTGTAAGATGGGCAGACAGGACGGTGCTATAGGCTTCGCACTTTACATGAATACGCTCGACCTCTACTTTGACGATAAGTCCGAATACGACGTTGATATCCTTATCACCTACGATGCCTCGACCGACCCTGCCGCGCTCACGCGGACGGTCAAGATGCTGACAGGAGGCGGTCGAAGTGTCAGAGTGCAGAAAAACGATGACGGACGACTTAGATACCGTGAGCATTTCCACTACGGTGAGGGAGGACTGGAGCTGTGAAAAGACTGAATATCGCTTTGCCAAAGGGCAGACTTGGCGAAAAGACCTATGAGCTGCTCGAAAGTCTCGGCTACGGCTGTCCCGGACTGACGGACGGCTCACGAAAGCTCATCTTCGAGGATGAAGCAGGGGTGACGAGCTATTTTTGGGTAAAGCCCTCGGACGTTGATATCTACGTCGAGCGCGGCGCGGCTGACATCGGAGTCGTCGGACGTGACATACTTCTCGAGCATTCGCCCGATGTGTACGAGCTGCTCGACCTCGGCTTCGGTAAATGCCGAATGTGCGTTGCCGGAGTAAGCGGACGTGAGCCGAACCCCGACCGAACGCTGCGAGTCGCGACAAAGTTTCCGAACATCGCAAGAGAGTACTACGCGAAGCGCGGACGCGAGATAGACATAATAAAGCTGAGCGGCTCGATAGAGTTAGCTCCGATACTCGGTATGTCGGACGTTATAGTTGACATAGTTGAAACAGGCTCGACACTTCGCGAAAACGATCTTGAGGTGCGCGACACAGTGTGCGAGATCAGCGCGAGACTCATCGTAAATAAGGCGGCGTACCGCTTCAAGAACGAGGAGCTGCGCGCACTCGTCGAAAAGATAAACGCGATATATAAGGATAGGGTGGAAAAATAATGATAAAGACCTACAATATAAAGGATATACCGGTCTCCGAGATACTGAAAAGAGAGGAGTCTGCCGTCTCGGTCTCGGATATCGTTTCGGATATGATAAAGAACGTTCGTGAGAACGGTGACGCGGCTCTGCGTGAGTACACGAAACGGTTCGACAGGGTAGAGCTCGATTCGATAGTCGTAAGTCAGTCGGAGATAGACGAGGCGGTCGCCTCGATAGACGAGAGCTTTATGTCGATCCTTCGTCAGGCTAAGGCGAATATCGAGAGGTATCACCGCTGTCAGCTCCGAAGCGGCTACGCACTGACCGACAAGGAGGGTGTCATCCTCGGACAGCGTGTCATGCCGATAGAAAAGGTAGGAGTGTACGTCCCGGGTGGGTCTGCACCTCTGCCGTCCTCTGTACTCATGAACCTGATACCTGCAAAGCTTGCCGGAGTTCCGTTCCTTGCGGTCGCAACTCCCCCGAGAGCAGACGGCACGGTCGATCCCGCGATCCTTGCCTCTGCTTCGCTTGCCGGCGCGGACGTTATCTATAAAATGGGTGGGGCGCAGGCTATCGCGGCTCTTGCCTACGGTACGGAGACGGTATCGGCGGTATATAAGATAGTAGGTCCCGGTAACGCCTTCGTTGCGGAGGCGAAAAGACAGGTCTTCGGACGTGTCGGTATCGACATGATAGCAGGTCCGAGTGAGATAATCGTGCTTGCGGATGCGACCTGCGATCCGACCGTCGTTGCGGCTGATATGCTGTCGCAGGCGGAGCATGACCGTCTTGCCTCGGCTATACTCGTCACCGATTCGGAGGAGCTTGCCGCAGGTGTCGCAAACGAGCTTGAACGTCAGCTTCCGCTCCTGCCGCGCTTTGACATAGCACGTGCCTCGATCGATAAGTACGGAAAGATCATCATAACCGACACGTTCTCACGTGCGATAGACATGGTGAACGAGCTTGCGCCGGAGCATCTCGAGGTCATGGTAGACGATCCGTTCGCGGTGCTGTCCGAGATACGTAATGCAGGCTCTGTCTTCCTCGGAAAGAACTGCCCCGAGCCGCTCGGTGACTATTTCGCAGGAACGAACCACGTGCTTCCGACCTCGGGTACTGCAAAATTCTCAAGTCCTCTGTCGGTCGATGATTTTGTGAAGAAGTCCTCGTATATATACTACACACGTGAAGCACTCGAGCGTGAAGCGTACAGTGTCAACGAATTCGCACGTCACGAGCAGCTTGACGCTCACGCAAAAAGTGCGGTCGTGCGGTTTGAGGAGGGACTATGAGCAGGTTCTTTGATAAAAGGTATGCCGCTCTCGAGGCGTATACGCCGGGGGAGCAGCCGCGTGACAAACGCTACATCAAGCTGAACACGAACGAGTCGCCGTTCCCGCCGTGTCCCCGTGTGCTTGAAGCACTGAACTCGGAGACGGCACGTGACCTTCGTCTTTATTCCGACCCGACCTCGTCGGATGTAAAGAAGGCTATCGCGGACTTTTACGGCATTGCACCGGAGAGCGTTTTCGTTTCGAACGGCTCGGACGAAGCGTTGAACTTCCTGTTTATGGCGTTCTGCGCGGACGGTGCGGCGTATGCGGACATAACCTACGGCTTCTACTCGGTCTTCGCGGAGCTTTACGGAGTCCGCTCGACCGTAATTCCTCTCGAGGAGGACTTCACCCTTGACACGGACAAGCTAATAAAAGCCTCGGGAACGCTGTTTATCGCAAATCCGAACGCCCCGACAGGAATATGTCTGCCTCCCGAGGAGATAGAGAGGGTAGTCGCCTCTCGACCGGAGCGGTTGGTCGTGGTCGATGAAGCGTACATAGATTTCGGAGGAGCATCGGTCGTGCCGCTTACCGAACGGTACGACAACCTTGTGGTCGTGCAGACGTTCTCGAAGTCACGTCAGCTTGCGGGAGCGCGACTCGGCTTTGCGATAGCAGAGCCGTCGATCATTGCGGGACTTGAAAAGATAAAATATTCGACAAATCCGTATAACGTTAACCGAATGACTCAGTTGTGCGGTGTGCTGTCGATGAAGGATCGCGCATACTTTGAGAAAACGAGCCGTACAATAGTCGAAAACCGTGAATATACTGCCGCAGAGCTGAAGAAGCGCGGCTTCACGATGACCGAGTCAATGTCGAACTTTATTTTTGCACGCTCGGACAGGCTATCCGGCAGGGAATACTACAACGGTCTGCGTGAGCGTGGGGTATTGGTGCGTTACTTTGACAAGGCGAGGATATCGGAATACGTAAGGATAACGATCGGCTCACGTGAGGAGATGGACGCGCTCATCCGTGCGACCGACGACATACTGTCGTGGAGGTAGGCTGCGTGGCACGTACTGCAAGCATAAAAAGGGATACACTTGAAACGAAGATATCGATCGAGCTGTCGCTTGACGGAACGGGTCGCTACGACATAGCTACGGGCTGTGGCTTTCTCGACCATATGCTGACGTTGTTTGCACGTCACGGACGATTCAATCTGACTGTGCGCTGTGTGGGAGATCTGCACGTTGACGCGCACCACACGACCGAGGACGTAGGTATCGCGCTGGGCGAAGCGTTCTCCGAGGCACTCGGGGACAAGCGCGGAATAACGCGATACGCGGACATCATATTGCCGATGGACGAAGCGTTGATACTTGCGGCAGTGGACGTATCGGGAAGGTCGCACCTGACGTATGATGTAGCTCTGCCGACCGAGCGTGTAGGCGACTTTGACACGGAGCTTGGACGTGAATTCTGGCTCGGGTTCGTTCGCACTGCGGACATGACACTTCATCTGAGGGAGCTGTCGGGAGACAATTCGCACCATATCCTCGAGGCTTGCTTTAAGGCTGTGGCGCGTATACTCTCACGTGCCGTCTCGATAGACGATCGTTTTGCGAACGAGATCCCCTCGACAAAGGGCGTATTGTAGCCGACAGGCATGAATCGGCGCACGTGAAGCTGAGTAGGGGAGAGATCCCACGACAATTTTATTAGGTGCTGTTTGAAAAAGAAGGAGATATGTACAGGAGCGAGAGAGCTTTGTGATAGACGAAGAATTTTTCCGCAGGAATACGCACGTATTTCAAGGGAAAATTCTGATGTATAGCGCAAAAAGCTCCGCTATCTGTGCATATTGACTTTTTTCAAACACGCCCTAAGGAAAGGTCTACACGACCCCCACCCAAGCCTTTTTGGACAAATATCCAACGAGGTCCGGGTGCAGACCGGAGACCACAAAATATGAGGTATATTTGAACATGATAGCAATCGTTGATTACGGTGTCGGAAATATTTTTTCGCTCTGCTGTTCGCTGAGATATATCGGCGCGGATGCGATACTTACCTCCGATGCCGAGGTTATACACCGTGCCGACCGTGTGCTTCTGCCCGGGGTCGGTGCGTTCGGGGATGCCGCCGCTCGTCTGCGGTCGAGCGGACTTTGGGACGTTGTCGTTGCGGAGGGAAAGCAAAAGCCTCTGCTCGGTATCTGTCTCGGTATGCAGCTCCTGCTTGAAAAAAGCTACGAGTACGGCGAACACGTCGGTCTAGGTCTCGTCCGCGGCTCGGTCGTGCCTATCGCCGAGGCTGTTCCGTCAGGACTGAAGATACCGCATATCGGGTGGAATGCACTGCATTTCCACGGAGAAAAGGCACCGATATTCAAAAGTGTCGCGGAGGGTGAACACGTGTATTTCGTCCATTCGTATTACGCGACCGACTGCCCGACTATCGCAACGACAGAGTACGGTGCGGAGCTGACGGCGGCTGTCTGGGACGGCGGCTACGCCTACGGTGTCCAGTTCCATCCCGAAAAGAGCGGCGAGGTCGGCTTAGACATACTTCGTGCGTTCGCGGAGCTGTGAGGAGGCTTATATAATGAAGATATTTCCGGCGATAGACCTGTCGGAGGGCTGTGCCGTCCGACTTCTAAAGGGAGATTATGCCAAAAAGACCGTCTATTCCGCAGACCCTGCCGCAGTGGCGGTCGGCTTTCGTGAGGCAGGCGCGGAGGTACTCCACCTTGTTGACCTTGACGGTGCAAAGTCGGGGACTGTCTCTGCCGCAGATATAGTCGGTGAGATAGTCAAACGCTCCGGTATGTTCGTTGAGCTTGGTGGCGGTATACGTAACGCCGAAACGGTGAAGCGTTATCTTGACGCAGGTGTCGGGCGTTTGATACTCGGCACTGCCGCGCTACGAGATCGCGACTTTCTCGAACGTATGCTCGATATGTACGGTGAGCGTATCGCGGTCGGCGTTGACATAAAGAACGGAAACGTTGCGGTACAGGGCTGGACGGAGGATGACGGTGTACGTTACACGGATTTTCTCGACTACCTGCAAGGTATCGGGGTCTCGACCGTCATCTGCACCGACGTTTCAAAGGACGGTGCGATGCAGGGAACGAACCGTGAGCTGTACCGTGAGCTTTCGGAGAAATATTCGTTCCGTGTCGTTGCCTCGGGCGGTGTTACGTCCATCGAGGACGTTCGCGCACTTGCGGAGCTGAAGCTGTACGGCGCGATAATCGGACGTGCGCTGTATAACGGTGCGGTAGACCTGAGAGAAGCCATTGCGGCAGTCGGCGAGAATTGAGGAGGGACGTGCGTTGATAACAAAAAGGATAATTCCGTGCCTTGACGTTCGAAACGGTCGTGTGGTCAAGGGCGTAAATTTCAAGGGACTTTCGGATGTTGCCTCTCCCGTGGAGCTTGCGGAGCTGTACAGTCGAGAGGGCGCGGACGAGCTGGTGTTCTACGACATAACCGCTTCTGCGGAGGGACGTTCGCTGTTCTGCGACATCCTTCGTGAGACTGCCTCGAGGGTATACATACCACTCACGGTGGGCGGCGGAGTCAATACTCTTGCGGATTTCGACCGTGTACTGAAATGCGGAGCCGATAAGGTCAGCGTAAATTCGGGCGCGATACGCGATCCGTCACTTATAGAGGAAGCCGCGAAGCTGTACGGCGACCAGTGTGTCGTTCTCTCGTGCGACATAAAGAGGGTCGGGGGAGAGTATCGTCTGTTCGCAAAGGGCGGACGTGAGGACACTGGCATCGAGGCTATAGGCTGGATACGTGACGGTGTGTCACGCGGTGCAGGTGAGATAGTCGTAAACAGCATGGATACGGACGGTGTCAAGGGGGGCTTTGACATAGCACTTCTTCGTGAGGTCGTTGAAGCGGTGAACGTTCCGGTCATCGCCTCGGGCGGTGCAGGCTCTGCGGAGGACTTTGTGACACTGTTCCGTGAGATACCTGACATAGATGCGGGACTTGCCGCCTCGATATTCCATTTCGGTGAGGTATCGATAGGTGAGCTAAAACGGCTTATGGCTGATAACGGAATAAATGTGAGACTTAGTGAAAGGGTAAGATAAGATGATAGGTATAGATGAGCTGAGATTTGACGAGCGCGGACTTATTCCGGCGATAGTTGTGGACGACCTGACACATGACGTGCTGACACTTGCGTATATGAATCGTGAGTCGCTCGAAATATCGATGAAGGAGGGGCGCACGTGCTTCTGGTCACGCTCACGCGGTGAGCTGTGGCGCAAGGGAGAGACGAGCGGTAACGTTCAGCATATCGTAAAGATAACTGCGGACTGTGACCGTGATGCATTGACGGTGCTTGTAAAAAAGGACGGACCGGCGTGTCATACGGGAGCCGAGTCATGCTTCAATGATGAGGTGTATATCAGTGACGAGATATCGGAGTTTTCCGTGCGCGGTCTGATGAAGCTGATAGAGGGACGAAAGACCGAGCCGACAGAGGGCTCGTATACGACATACCTTTTCGAAAAGGGACTTGATAAGATACTGAAAAAGGTCGGTGAGGAGTCAACGGAGGTCATAATCGCCGGAAAAGCGGAGGACAAGGAGGAGACGATCTACGAGATATGCGACCTTATCTATCATGTTCTCGTATTGATGGTCGAGATGGGCATAAGCTATGAGGATCTGATGAAGGAGCTGTCGTCCCGTCACGTGGTGGATCACAAGGTGAAGCAGGAGAAGATGCAGTAGGACATACGGAGCTACATTTGCTCGTATAGTCCGATAAAACGAAGGTGGAACTTGGCAATTGCCAAGCTCCACCGTTGCTTTTACTATTGGTATAAATAGATCATCTGTAGATAAGTCTGCACTTTTCCACACCCTCATGCTCTGAGCAGATCAGTAAACTAGATCTGCACAAACTTCATCCTCGTGGGATCTCTTTCAACTTAAATTGAAGAAATGCCGATGACTGCCCGTCGCCTCAGGCGACCCGATGACTGCCTGTCGGCTCAGCCGACC
>CAYSKU010000073.1:0-11094 GCA_964431775.1 uncultured Ruminococcus sp.
GATAAGGTATGACTTGCGTAGAATGTGTGGGTAATTTGGGGTGTTGCTATAATATACTGGCTTATCGTTGGATTTATATTTTGCAGTATTATTCCGATGCTTCGTAACCTGGGATTTGTTGAAGGCATTTTTGGTTTGGATATGGATACGATTCGCCGCAGCATGTTTGGCGAGTATGTATTCTATTTTATACTGGGGTATGCTTTGGAACACCGTTTATTTTTTCAAAAGCACATGAAATTCCTGTATTGCGCAGGAATAGTAAGCATTGTCATTACGGTTTTTGTAACAGCATTGCAGAGTTTTAATGAAACAGATCTTTTCCTTCTTGCAAACCATTCTCCAACTATGGTTTTAAGCAGTATTGCGTTGTATATGTACTGCAAACTGAGAACAGGAGAAATGCCACCCAAAAACACAAAGCATCGGTTTATCATTTCTTTGACTCCGTATGCTTTCGGTATTTATCTGGTACACAATCTGTTTCTGGACACATTTGGAATTAAAATAATCGAAAAATTTATGGAATATCTTCCGCTCACATCGCTGATGCTGATTTTAATTCCGATTGACTGCATTTTTAGTTTTGTTGTTGTCCGGTTAATTCGTTGTATTAGACCAATTGCAAAATACGTTACCTGATTCAAAGGGATTTTATACATATGAACACGAAATTCGATATCGTCACAGAAGCTAAGTCCATCTTTGATAAAGAGATATCCGCACTTTTGAAAACACGTGATTCCCTCGGCGAAGACTTTGCCACAGTCGTTCGTTTGATGGTCGAATGCCGCGGAAAGGTGGTCATCACCGGAATGGGAAAGCCCGGTCACATAGGTACGAAGATCGCGGCTACTCTTGCGAGTCTCGGTACTCCGGCATTTTTTATGCATCCCGGTGAGGCACTTCACGGTGATCTCGGAATGGTGGAGCAGAAGGATGTCATTCTTCTTATGAGCTATAGCGGAGAAAGCGACGAGATCACTCGTCTTATGCCGACATTGCATGAAATAGGGTGTACTACCGTTGCCATTACCGGAAAACCAAGGTCTACGCTTGCAAGGGAATGCAGGTATCATATCTTCTTTCCGGAATTTGAAGAGGCTTGCTATATGCACCTTGCTCCGACGTCAAGCACGACCGCCCTGCTCGTACTCGGTGATGCACTTGCGCTGACCGCTTCGCGTATAAAAAATTACACAAAAGAGGATTACGGAATACATCATCCTGCCGGTACACTTGGAAAGAAGCTGCTGGTTCATGTCGGAGATATAATGCATAAGGGTGAAGAAAACGCGGTAGTGTGCGAGGGTGCGTCACTACGTCAGGCGATAATAGAAATGAGTACAAAGGGACTCAGCATGGTAGCTGTCATCGATAGTGAGCATTATTTGAAAGGGATCATTACAGATGGCGATCTTCGTCGTATGCTTGAACGAGGGGTGGATGTATATTCCGAGATAATCGATAACGTGATGACTAAGTCTCCCAAGTGGATAGACGAGAGGGAAATGGCAGTTAATGCTCTACAGCGTATGAGCGATCTGAGAGTCACGGGTATGCCTGTCCTGAGTGAGGGAAAGAGGGTCGTAGGTACGATCCTTATGCAGGATATCTTTAAGGCTGGTATCGTTTCATGACCATCAAGCTGCTCGTTCTCGACGTTGACGGCACGCTCACCGACGGACAGATATACATCGGTGCATCCGGTGAGCTGATGAAGGCGTTCAACGTAAAAGACGGATACGCCATTGTAAATGAGCTTCCGAGGCATGATATAGTTCCGGTGATAATTACGGGACGTGAGTCGGAGATAGTCCGCCGCCGTGCCGCCGAGCTGAAGATCACGGAGGTACATCAGAATATCTCGGACAAGCTCACAAAGCTGAAGGAGATCGCCGCAAAATACGGTGCCGCGCCCGAGGAGATCGCGTATATAGGTGACGATAAGAACGATCTCGAATGTATCTTGTATTGCGGATCGACCGCGTGTCCCGCCGATGCGGCAGAGGAAGTGATCGCGGCAGTTGACTATGTCTGCCGACACGACGGCGGACACGGCGCGGTGAGAGAATTTATACATCATATACTTTTCCAATGAATAATGCAAAAACGTTCGACAGCTTTGACCTGACAAAGCTGATATGCTCATTTTTTATCGTAGTAATTCATACAGATCCGTTGAAGAGCTATCCTATACCGAGCTTTTACGTAAAGGATGTGCTTGCAAGGGTCGCTGTGCCGCTGTTCTTCGCAATTTCCGGTTATCTGTTTTTTCGTAATATCGGGTTCGAAAACGGCAGGATCGCGAGAACTCACGCCAACATAAGACGATTGGTGAGGTATGTCCGTCATCTTTCGCTGATCTATGTTGTAACCTCCGCTTTTTATCTGCTGTACAAGCTCCCGATGTGGTATTCTATCGGTTGGTGGGGAACCGGCGCACTAAAGGATTACATCGTAAGCTTCTTTTTGTCAGGTTCGGAATACCATCTGTGGTACATACTTGCGTCTATCTGCGGCATGGTACTGTTGTATCTGCTTTTGTCGTTCATTCGTATAGATATCGTGAAATATCTTTGTATCGGCGGCTGGCTGATAGAATGCCTTCTGTATTCGTACCAATGGATAGGTATAGAACGATTCGAGTGCTTGAACCTGCTGACGTCCTACTTTTCGGTCTGCTTTGATGCGGCGTTTCGCGCTGTTCCGCTCATGGCTGTCGGATCGCTTTTGGAAAAACGACCTGTCACTCGAAACCTCAGGCAAAGCGTGATATGCTTTGTTCTTTCATTTGTCGGACTGGTGGCAGAAGCCTCGTTTCTTTATTTTCTGTCACCGAGTGACGGAGGATATTCGTATATTCTGTTTACGCCGGTTGTCACGTATTTCATCATGGAGCTTCTTCTGACAGTCGATCTTCGCTTCAAGGATCCAAGATCGCCGAAGACCATGCGTAACGTAGGTGAGATAGTTTACCTCATCCATCCTATGGTGATATATCTCGCAGACCTTGTACTCGATATCGACTCGTTCATCCTCCGAGGACTTATCATAGCCGCAGTGTCGTATATACTTTCCTACGTATTCGTTAAGGTGCGAACTTACTTCTGATCTCCCCGTAATTTTTTCCGTTTTTTCTCCCCAAACTACTGCAAAACCGCGGCGAACGTGCTATAATACCACTGTACGATACCTCGATATCGCAAGGAGGATATATGATCTATTACATTGATCCGGTGGGCGGTCGCGCAGATGCCGACGGTCGTTCCCCGGAAAACGCACGTCTGACCTATACCGACCTCGACCTTATGCCCGGTGACAGCGTTCTCTTCAAACGCGGCAGCTTCATCCGCTCGACTCTCGAACGTCGCGCCGGTACGCCCGAGGCTCCGATCACCTACGGTGCGTTCGGTGAGGGCGAAAATCCCGTCTTCTGCGGATCTATAGATGTCAGCAACTCCGCAAAATGGGTGGAGATACGCCCTAATATCTGGAAATATACAGAGCATCTGCCGAGTGAAGCCTGCAATTTCATCTACGATAACGGCAGGATCGGCGCGACCCTCCGCTGGGAGGAGTCTCTGCTCGCCGAGCAGGGCGACTGGTACGACAGTCGTATGGGTCGTCACGAGCAGAACGCCGATGGCGACGAGCGTGTGCTTCTCTATTCCGAGGGAAACCCCGGGGAGGTGTACGAGCATATCGAATGCGCCGTTTGGGGTGCGCGGCATATGTCCGCGAACGTATGCTGTACAGTAGTCGAGGACTTATGCTTCTTCGGAAGCGGTGTTCACGCACTTTCCGGCGGCTCACATCACGTAACGGTCAGACGCTGCACGTTCAGCTTTATCGGCGGTGCGGTCTGGAACCGTCAGCTCCGTATCCGCTTCGGTAACGCGATCGAATTCTGGGAGAACGGCGACGATATACTTATCGAGGACTGCTTCTTCAACAACATATACGACTCATGTATAACTCATCAGGGAACGCTCGGGTGCAAGCCTGCCGAAAACTTCGTCATGCGCCGTAACCTTTTCATGAATTACGGTATGGGTGCCTACGAGGGACGTGACAAGATGGCACACGACATGGAGTTCACCGACAACCTTTGCGTAATGGCAGGCGGCGGCTTCTCCGCGTTCGGTGACACGTTCCCACGTAATTCCGAGATATTCCCTCAGCCTATGGGACATCACCTGTTTATGTGGCGCATTCCCCATGCGACCGAAAACGGTCACTTCGAGGTCGCACGAAATCGTTTCTACGATGCGACGGGCGCGGCAGTCTACGCGATAATTTCGGAGGATGCCGATGCACAGATGCACCTGCACGACAACCGCTACATGACGAGCAGCAAGACCCTGCTCACGCATATCGGCGGCAGGTCGTATCGTCCCGATGAATTTGAAAGATACCTCTCCGAGTACGGCGAGGAGGGTGCGGAATACGTTTCACCCGATATCGCCGCCGAGGTCGAGGCGTGGTTTGCGGAGAGCGGCTGTGGTAAGTACGGCGCGAAGCTCTTTACCGACCGTCTTCCCACTAAAAAATATTTCATCGGCTCGACGGAGCGTGATTCACTCTCGTATTCTGTCGGCGAGACCATGATCTTCCACCTAACGCTCGTTTCGGAGGGTGAAACGTTCGGTGTACCGCGCTTTAAGTACACCTGCACCGGAGATGACGGCAGGAGCGACTCCGGTATCGTTGACGGCTCCTCGGGAACGTTCGACTACAGCACCTCCATCGACCGTGCAGGCTACGTCCACCTTATAGTGACTGCGTGTGACGAGAACGGTGTGCCGCTTCGCGACTGTGACGTATTCGAGGGTGGAGCATGTGCGGACTTTGACGGCATACGTCAGTACGGCAGGATACCGTGCGACTTTGACGGCTTCTGGAGTCGTGTTATCGAGGAGGAGCTTGATCCGGTCGCGCCGGTCGAGCTTGAAAAGGTCGAATTCCCGTGCGGAGACCCGGGCGACATAGTCTATGACGTAAAGCTCGCGTGTCCCGGAGGTATGCCCGTTTCCGGCTATCTCCGTCTGCCGCGTGATGCGGAGGAGCATTCACTTCCGATAATAGTCGGCTTCCGCGGCTACGGTGTTTGCAGTGCGGACATTCCGAACAAGAGACGTGCGATACAGCTGAATCTCAATCAGCACGGTATAGAAAACGGTCGTTCTGCCGAATATTACAAGCAGCTCGAGGAGACGACCTACGCAGGCTTCGGCTTTAAGTCCGAGGAGAACAAAGATCCCGACACCGTCTACTTTAAGTACATGATACTCCGCGCACTTCAGGCACTTCGCTACTGCAAGACCTTGCCGCAGTGGGACGGAGAGAACGTTCGGACGTTCGGCGGCAGTATGGGTGCGTTTCAGGCGACCTCGGCGGCGGCACTCGACCATGACGTGGATCAGCTCGAGATCTACATTCCGTGGATGTGCGACCTGCGCGGCATAGAGGACGGTCGTCTCAGCGGCTGGAGACCGTCTATGGAGGCAGGACTTGACTATTACGATACCGTTTCGATGGCTTCACGTGTACGTGCGGATGTGTTCATCTGTGCCGGACTCGGCGACTATGTCTGCCCTCCGTCGGGTGTGACCGCGCTATACCACAGCTTCCGCACCGCGAAGACACTGACGATGATGCAGAACAAAACGCATCCCTACTCCGCGCCGGTCTGCGACAGCTACACCGTTCGCTCGGACAGTCATCAGGGCGGCGGTCTGAGACCGCAGGCATGATCGGCGTTCGTGAAGTTAAGATTGAAAGACATCCCACGAAAATATTATTGGTGCAGGTCGGCTGAGGCGGCGGTCTGAGACCGCAGGCATGATCGGCGTTCGTGAAGTTAAGATTGAAAGACATCCCACGACAATATTATTGGTGCAGGTCGGCTGAGCCGACAGGCGGTCATCGGTGTTCGTGAAGTTAAGATTGCACGATAACCCACGACAATATTATTGGTGCAGACTTTGTCTACAGATTTTTTGTCTTGTGCAGACTGCAAGTAAATGGAAAAAGAAAGGGAACGCCGCGGCGTTCCCTTTTATTTTTCCTGTGAGAAATCGGCACAAAGACAAGGCTCCCTCCGGGAGGGAGCCTTGTCTGCCTGAAGGAGAGCGCGTCATAATAAACCTGCACTAATGATATTATCGTGGGTCGTCTTCCAATTTTAACTGAAAGTGCGCCGAGTGGATCATACCTCTGCGGAGTGCGGAATAGCCGAAACTGCCGAAAGTCCGCTCTTGTAGTTTTCGATGTATCGTGCAAAGCCGCGACTGCCCTCCTCGGTCGGAGAAAGGGTCGTGACTTCCATTCCACAAAAGACGAGTTCGTCAAGAAAATCGGGAAGTGAACGTTCACCGCCCATGACCATGTACGCCGCAAGGATAGCCATGCCCCATGCGCCGCCCTCACCTGCCGTCTTCATGACGGAGATCGGTGTGTTGAAGCCGTCGGCAAGAAGCTGCTGGGCAACTCCCTCGGTCTTGAACAGTCCACCGTGTCCCGTGAAGCGTTTCGCGGAAACGTGCTCCTTTTCGAAAAGCAGGTCGTTTCCGAGCTTCAACGCCGCAACGGAGGTGCATATCTGTGCGCGGAAGAAGTTTGCAAGGTCGATGTGTCCGTCTATACTGCGGAAATACATCGGAACACCGCTCTCCACACCGATCACAGGCTCTCCTGCAAGGAAGTTGTACGAGACTACACCGCCGCAGTCCACCGCACCGCGAAGTGCGTTCCTGTAGAGCGTGTTGTAGACCTCGGACTTCTTCATCGGATGTCCGCTGAGCGCGGCAAATTCACCGAACAGCCTTGCCCATACGTCTATCTCTGCACAGCAGTTGTTGCAATGTACCATAGCAACAGGCGCACCGTCGGGGGTAGTCACCATGTCAAGCTCGGTGTAGTAGGAGGAAAGAGGCTTTTCAAGCACGAGCATCGAGAATATCGACGTTCCGGCAGAAATATTTCCGGTACACGGACGTACACTGCACGTTGCGACCATGCCCGTGCCTGCATCTCCCTCGGGAGGACAGAGCGGTATACCGGCACGAAGGACTCCGGTCGGGTCGAGAAGCCGCGCTCCCTCCTCCGTGAGATACGCACCGCGTTCTCCGGCGACCCTTACCCTTGGCAGAATTTTTCGAAGCTCGCGTGTGAAGCCGCGCTCACGAAGCCTTACGGAGAGCGTGTCGAGCATCGCTGCATCGTAGTTGAGTGCAGACGAGTCTATAGGGAATATGCCGGAAGCTTCACCGATACCGACCTCGAAGCGACCCGTGAGACGATAATGGATATAGCCTGCAAGGGTCGTTATGTGGTCGAGGGAGCTTATATGCTCCTCACCGTTCAGAATAGCCTGATAGAGATGAGATATGCTCCATCTTTGCGGAACGTTGAAGCGAAGAAGCTCGGAAAGCTCCGCTGCCGCCTCTCCGGTGGTCGTGTTACGCCATGTCCTGAACGGAACGAGAAGCTCGTCGTTTTTGTCGAACGCAAGATAGCCGTGCATCATGCCGGAGATACCGAGCGCACCGACCGTGTCAAGAGACTTGCCGTATTTTGTCAGTACATCCTCGGCGAGAGTGGCGAAGCAGGTGCGAAGTCCTGTGATGAAGTCCTCAACGGAATACGTCCAGTAGCCGTTCTCGAAGCGGTTCTCCCAGTCGTAGGAGCCGGAGGCAAGTGGGGTGAGCTGCTCGTCTGTCAGTATACCCTTGATGCGAGTCGAACCGAATTCGATACCGAGATAGGTTTTCGAAAGATCAATATCGGTCATGTGTCTGTCCTTTCTGTAAGGTGATATTTTGTGTTAAATATGTAAGATCATCTTCAAATATGAGATCTGCTGTAAGCCGACAAGTCTGCACAAATGATATTGTCGTGGGATATATTCAAGTTTCGGCTTCACGAACGCGACTATGCACTGTCCTCCATTGTCGTGGGATGTCTCCCCTATTCGGCTTCACGAATGCCGATGATCGTGTGCGGTCTCAGACCGCCGGCAGGAGAAGATGTGGGAGAAGGGGGTGGAGAGGTGTTGAGTCAAGGTGAGACCGGACGAACGGAGGTATTCCTCGGTAAGGAGCGGATCGTCCGGATAGATCGCGATACGCCTCGTGCCAAGATCAATGTATCGGTCACGACTTTTGTCGATCGATAGAACGAACCTCCCACCCGGCTTTAGCATATAGGGAATACGTTCGATCACCTCACGCTTTTTTTCTATGTGCATAAAGACCAGGGACGAGTATATAACGTCAAACTTTGTGCTACCCTCAAAGTCGGCTATGTCCGCTTCGTATAGACTGACGTTGTCAAGACCGGCTAAATGTCGCCGCGCAAGCTCGATACTCTTTTTTGATATGTCGATACCCACAAAATTAGCGCAGAGCGGAGCAATGCGGAGTGCAAGACGACCTGTACCTACCCCAAGCTCAAGCACCGTGTCTGTCGGACGAAGCTCTGTCAGCGCGATAAATTCATCACCGTCCCACCTGTCCATGTACGAACGTAAAGGCTCGGGATCGTTCACCGGATCGTTGCCCTCGTCTGCCAAAAGATCGTAGTACATCGCCACACTTTCGAGCTCGACCGAAACGTCACACAGCTCGAGCGCGACTACACCGTACCGCTCTATCTGCGAACGTGTGTAGAACCGCTCCATGTCGGTGGGCGATGCCGTTGTAAGCTCATCCTTTGAATAGCCGCATCTGTCGAGCGGTAGAATACGGTATAGCTCGACAAAGCTATCGAACGTGTGAAGTGCGCGTACCGTTGCGGTGATACGGTCGTTCGTCTCGGTACAGCGGAAGATCACGGTGTCTCCGATACGTATGCGCCTCCGCTTCTCATCGTATAAACGTAGCTCGTATACCTTTGTGCCGAGCGATATGCTTGAAAATGCCGACGGAACGAGCTTCATTTCATGTGTCATATCATGTCTCCGTGTGAATGGGGCGAACCCCTCCTAAACCTTTTCCGATAGATCTGCACAAATGATATTGTCGTGGGATATATTCAAGTTTCAGCTTCACGAACGCCGATCCATGCACTAAACTCTACCATCGTGGGATGTCTCCCCTATTCGGCTTCACGAACGCCGATGATCGTGTGCGGTCTCAGACCGCCGGCTCAGACCGCCGGCTCAGACCGTCGGCTCAGACCGTCGGCTCAGACCGCCGAGTGCCCGGAGGGTGGGGGAGAGGAGACGGTAGCGGTTGGCTACGTGTCCCACAAAGTCGGGGGTGGAGAGCATCGCTTCAAGCGCAGAACGTTCGAGCCATGCGTGATCGATCGTCTCACCCTCCTGATACGTCACCGTGGGACGAGGCTCGTCGTCCGGTAGCATCACCGCGTAGGAGTCTATGCGCCAATTCTGACTCCCAAGACGTAGCAGCGACATGAGCGGTATGAACTCGGACGGCGCACGCGCTATCCCGGTCTCCTCACGAAGCTCACGCGCCGCTCCCGTAAGACTGTCCTCTCCGGCAATTACAGAACCACCTGTGAACTCCCACATATTTCCAAACAGCTTTCGCGGATCGCGCTTCGTCACAAGAAGCTCACCCCTGTGAAGCGTGTATATCTCAACAACTATGTGATACCTGTCTGACGGAAACGGCTCTCCACTGTCGCGAACGTAGCGTTCGCCGGTCAGCCTGCCGTGCATATCGTAAAGATCCCATTGCTCCATGCTCATTCCTCCCCGACCTCCGTAGCGTTGTCGGACTCAGAGCCTGACTCGGCTACCTCGTCCGTAACGTCCGCGATAAGAGTCAGCTGTCCCGACCCCTGCGGAGCATAGTTCTTCGCACGGTACGGTATGCCGAGATGCTCGTAGCCCATTCGGGTAACTATACGTCCCCTCGTAGTCCGCGCAAGAAAGCCTATCTGTAAAAGATACGGCTCACATACGTCCTCGAGCGTCACCGCCTCCTCACCGAGAGTCGCGGCGAGAGTTTCAAGACCGACAGGTCCTCCGTCATAGTAGCGTATTATCGTCTCGAGCATACGGCGGTCGAGCAGATCGAGACCAAGCTCGTCTATCTCGAGCATCCGAAGCGCGTTCTGCGCCATCTCAAGCGTGATACGTCCGTCACCCCTCACCTGTGCAAAGTCGCGGACACGCTTCAACAGACGGTTCGCGATACGCGGAGTTCCGCGTGAACGTGACGCTATCTCCATAGCTCCCTCGTCCGTTATCGGAACGTCAAGTATCGAGGCACTTCTGTTTACGATGATCGAAAGCTCCTCGGGCGTGTATAGCTCGAGCCTCTGCTGTACACCGAAACGGTCGCGGAGAGGTGTCGAGAGCTGACCCGCACGTGTGGTCGCACCGATCAGAGTAAAGTGGGGAAGAGCAAAGTGTATGCTTCGTGCGGACGGCCCCTTGCCAAGAAAAATGTCTATGGCAAAGTCCTCCATTGCAGGGTACAGATACTCCTCCGTGTTGCGTGAGATACGGTGTATCTCGTCTATAAAGAGAACGTCACCCTCGTTAAGGTTGGTCAGAAGCGCGACAAGATCGCCCCCCTTCTCGATAGCCGGTCCGGAGGTTATACGTAGGTTCACACCCATCTCGTTCGCGATTATCGCGGAGAGCGTCGTCTTGCCAAGCCCCGGAGGTCCGTACAGCAGAACGTGGTCGATGCATTCTCCGCGTAGCTTTGCCGCACCGAGAAGTATACGCAGGTTCTCCTTTGCACGCTCCTGACCTATGTATTCGTCAAGCGTGTGCGGTCGCAGACTTGACTCGTTGTCAGCATCCTCACGTGTAAATTCCGTCGTGACGATACGGTTCTCAAAATCGAATTCTTCGTTCATATTATAATATTATAGTTCCTTTCATGTTCTCTGCCATACACAAACGGCGAAGACTGCACCAAACTATATCCTCGTGGGATGTCTTGCAGCTTCAGCTTCACTAACGCCGATGACCGCCTGCGGTCTCAGACCGCCTCGTGGGATGTCTTGCAGCTTCAGCTTCACTAACGCCGATGACCGCCTGCGGTCTCAGACCGCCTCGTGGGATGTCTTGCAGCTTCAGCTTCACTAACGCCGATGACCGCCTGCGGT